>JBCCSJ010000012.1:0-40637 GCA_039200505.1 Planctomycetota bacterium
CATGGATCGAACAGGCTTGGCAATATTTAAAAACGGCTCCATTTGTTACCGGCTATCGACGCACACCATTTCGTGCTCCCAAGAATCCGGAAATTACTCTTGAGACTCGTGTGGAATGGCTTCAATACTTTTTCAACGTCACAAGTGGTTTTCAACCCGAGGTGTTAACGCCTCAGTGGATGGCTGCATGGGCCTCCCATGCATTTCCCCATTACCAATCTTCAGCGGTTTCTCCGATCCTGATTGTCGCAATGAACAAAAAAGGAAAGGTCGGCGATGAAGTGTTCGAAATCCTTCATCAGACCGTTATTCGAGAACACCCAATCGGCAAAATGGCAAATTTCGTGATTGAATCGTTGCTCGGTTCGAATCGAACTGCAGGTTGGGATCTGATCGAAAAAACTTTGCTCGCTGCCCAGCGTCAGGAAGGACTACGTCAATCGATCCTTGAGTCTGCCGATTTGGCTCACCCGGAGTCCTTTTATCAGCTACTGCGAGTGATCGTCGATGAGAACTTGATTCGGTTCAGCAGCGTCGCTCGGGCTGTTGATGTTTGGTTTCGATTGCTTTGGGATTCTTCCAGCACCGCAACACTTCGCGATAATATCGAATCGATTCTTTCCTTTGTCGACTCCAAAACAGCACATCAATCGGCTCTTGCCAGCGACGATGCCGAGTTGGTTTACCGTGCACTTTGGTTTACCGCCACTCAAGATTCGGTTCAGGCGGTCAAGCAAGCCAAAAAGCTGACAAAGCACAATCGGGCCGAAATTCGATACGTCGCAGCGTGGATTTTGCACCAACTCGATTTCGAAGCCGCACGGCGAATCAAGGCGGAAATGATCGGAGATGACAATCTTCAAGTGGCGATCCTGGCGTCCTGTGGATTAAACGGAATCTCCGGAGAAGCTCAAGTTCTTGAAGCCATTGCCGATGGATCAGGGAAAGCCTACGTTCACAAAGGATACTTTGAAAGCATCGAACAGCTTTACCAACGCCTTCCCGAAAAACCTACCACATTAAAGGCAATCGTTTGGCCATGGACAGAACGAAAAGTAAAGCGATCGGATCTTTGCAGTCAATTGCTGGCCACGCTTGGCGACCGACCGCCAACTCGCCTTCTGCCTTATATGAAGGGTCTCGATGCATGGCAAAAATCGAGTCTTGTCGAGATTTTGGCAGCCCAAAAGAAATGGGATAAATTGACTCGCCAATCCTTGATCGAATTAGTTGGTAACGCGTCGGCCGATGTCAGGTCGGCTGCCTTCGATGCGATTCAAAAGAAAAAACTGAATGGCGATGAGTATCAAATTCTCGAAGGTTATCTTGGGCGAACGTCCGCCGACCTTCGAAAAAATGTGGTCGCCTTGATATTAAAAAGAAAAGATGCTGACGTGCTGGCCAGTGTCCAACGACTGATCCTCGCAGATGCAAAAAAACGGCTGGCCGGCTTGGAAATTGTCAGGCAACTCGCCGAATCTGATCGTTCAAGAAAAGAGTGCATCGCCATTGCCCGACAGTTTTCCGAAAACAGAAAAAAGCTGTCCAAAGCTGAGGAAATTCAGATTGCCGGAATACTCGAATCGGATCGACCGGTATGGACCTTGAATGACGGCTTGGGACTGATGAATCCAGCCGGAAGATCGAAAGTCGTCACGCCTCAAAAACGCAAAGTCTCGTTAATTACTAAAACGGCAATCGCTTGCATGAAAGCGATCGACGAATTGGTTCATCAGCACCGAAACGAAACGATTCGTTGTAAGACATGGAATGGGTGGCATGAACTTCTATTGGGCGAAGTCAGCTACGAACTACCGCACCTCAATTTCAACAAATCACTGGCCAATCAACAAAAAGAATTTCCGCTGTGGGATATCTGGAGCGGCTGGAGAAAAAATCGAGCGACCAAACTTCGTGACAAGGACCAACTCGAACTTCTTCGTGCGGTCGTCGCCTGCTCATTCATGGACAAGTGGGAATACAGCTCCATCACCGAGTTCGTTCGGGAATCTGCTGGCAACAAAAAGATTGCCAAATCTATACTGGGAGAATATGAACAACTCAAGCTTCGATATCTCAAAGTTGTCAAGCATATCCTTGGCTGGCTTTTTTTCACTGAGATCCCCAAAGGTAGCTTGGACTACCTGATGGATTGTACCGAAAACTCGTTCGCCCACGTGACGGACGCGATGCAGCAAAAATTACTTGAAGTCGACAAGACCCAAGACAATCGTCCCTACTGGGATCGAGAATCCGATGACTGGCGCGATGCCGAGATTTTTGAAATTTGGAAAGACTGGATCGTCAAGTTTCGCAACACGACGAATATTAAAATCAGCGTAGCTCAAAAGCGGCGGCTTTTTGAATTGAATCGTTTCTGGGATGAACCGGTTCCTAACGCACCACGAAACCGCCTGGGCGTGATTGAAATGGCAGAAGCTGTTCAGAAAAAACTCGCAAATAAAAATGATTTGGTCGACCTGCTCATTGGCCCCGATCGAGGATTCTACGCAAAATTCAGCGAACTTTCCGCGGTCACAGATCGGTCGCCAGGAAAGCCAATCTCGAAAATTCTGCAAAACACCCAAGGTTTGTCCGAACTTGTTAATCAAGTTAGGGAACGGGTTTTGGAAATTGAATTAGCCCGGGGTGAGAAGGCTACAGTTTCGTCGGAAGCAGCATTAGCAGTGGGCTGTTACCCAGGAATCGATTCCCTTTTTCGAATTCTTAAGTCGCTACATGGCCCATTTAAAGTTTTGACTGGTTGGAACGCAAAAACTGAGGACTCGCGAGCAGCCACTTTGACCAGCATGATCCGATCAACGTATCCTATCGATGGTGAAACATCGGCCGACTTCATAAAGCGGGCCAAACAGGCAATCAAAGATGGTTACTTCTCAGAAGAACAGCTATTACAACTCGCCTTTCTGGCCCCTCAATGGAATAAGTTTGTCGGCGACATGTTGAAGTGGGACGGGTTCAGTGAAGGTTTGTATTGGTTCTTGGCCCACATGGACACATGGAGAAGCAACGCTACATCTGAAGCAGCTGCGGCTGAAGGGATCATAGATGAAGAAATTGAAACTCCAGAATTGACCGGCGAATCAGAGGATGAGGACGACTATCAACAACCTCCCAGACTTTCACCCTGGGAAAGACTTATTCTCGAACGAACGCCGATCAGCCATTCTGAAAGAAGCGAAGGCGCCGTCGACGTCGACTGGTTTCATCGAACATTTGAACTATTGGGGAAAAACCGCTGGACAAGAATGGCGGGCTGCGCGAAGCTTTCTGCCAATTCTGCTCAGGCGAAAAAAGCACAGTTTGTTGCCGATGCACTTTTGGGAAATACGCCAAAATCAAAACTGGTAGAAGGCATCAAAAAACGCAACTTGAAAGAAAACGTTAGGCTTCTGGGGCTGCTTCCATTGGCCAAAGGTACTAAGCGTGACAAAGATATCGTGGATCGGTATCAAGTTCTTCTTGCCTATAGAAAATACGCCCGAAACCTTTCGTCGCTGACAAAACCCGAAGCTTTTCGCGCTTTGGAAATCGGCATGAACAATCTTGCTAGAACCGCTGGTTATCGAGACCCGCTAAGACTTGAGTGGGCATTGGAAGCTGAGTCCACCCGCGACCTGGCCGAGGGTCCCGTCTCGATCACCAAAGAAGGTGTCACGGTGACTCTTGAATTGAACGAAGACGCCAAGCCTGAAATTACGGTTCGACGCGGGAACAAGTCACTTAAAACTGTCCCTGCCAAAATCAAAAAGAAGCATGCGGCGATTGCGAACCTGACCCAGCGAGCCAAGGAGCTTAAAAAGAACTCCAGTCGCATTCGGCAGTCACTTGAATCGGCAATGTGTCGAGGTGACGAAATCGAAGGATCCGAATTGATGCAATTGATGCAACACGCCATTCTTGCCCCCGCTTTGCAAAGGCTTGTGCTGATTGGTGAAGGAATCGCTGGGTATCCCGACAAGGGTGGCAAAGCGTTAAGAGATTATCGGGGAAAACTGGAACCGGTTAAAAAGAAGGAACAGCTTCGAATTGCTCATTCAGTCGACTTATTGAAAATTGGCCGATGGGATCAGTGGCAAAAGGAATGCTTTCAAGCTGAAAGAGTTCAGGAATATAAACAGATTTTTCGGGAGCTCTACGTCCCGACCAAAGCTGAAAAAGGCAAAGCGGTTTCGACGCGTTTTTCGGGGCAGCAAATTGGGCCCAAACAGGCGATGGCCCTTTGGGGAAGTCGGGGCTGGAACACTCAAGACGAAGTATTCAAAATGTTCCATGACCACTCAATCATCGCCAGCGTTAGTTTTGAATACAATTGCGGTACGGCAGCTGAAATCGAAGGTTTGACGATGGGTACGGTTCAATTTCAGAATCGAGATTCCTACAAGCCGATCAAACTTAAAGATGTGCCAGGCAAAATATTTAGTGAAGTCATGCGAGATGTAGACCTTGTTGTAAGCGTCGCCCATCGTGGAGAAGTGGACCCAGAGGCAAGCGAGTCGACTGTTGAACTACGTGCGACTTTGATTCGCGAAACTTGCGAACTGCTTTCACTAGACAACGTCAAGATTAAGAAACCAGCCCATGTCATCATCAAGGGAGATTACGGCGAATATTCGGTTCACCTCGGAAGCGGTAACATCCATCGAGTTCCTGGCCAGTTCGTTGTGATCGTGCCGGTTCATGCCCAACATCGCGGTAGACTATTTTTACCGTTTGCTGATAACGATCCCAAAACTGCCGAAATCGTTTCCAAGGTTTTGATGCTGGCCAAGGATTCCGAAGTAATGGATCCGTCGATTCTCGAACAGTTAACAGCCAAACCCAGTCTTCGGACAAGTACCACCGGTAAAACGAATGGCCCCGGAAAACGAAAAACTTCGTCGAAAGCTGCCGAAAAGAAAAGAAGATTCGAATTGGTTGACGGCAAATCGAATAAGTTTTGGGAAGTCGAACGGAAAGGTGATTCGATCGTAACTTCATGGGGAAAAATCGGCAGCAAGGGGCAAACCAAAACAAAAGAATTCGCCGACGAAGCGAAAGCAAAAGCAGCTTTTGAGAAATTGATCAAGGATAAAACCGGAAAAGGGTACAACGAGGTTTAGCGAATTCGAAATACGCGTGGCGCGAACTGTTTAACGGTTCCAGTCCGGGCATACTAGATTCTGCTTCGACGGCGATTTAGATTGGACTCGGCAGCGAAGACGAGTTTTTCAAAGCCCAAGTCTGGTTTATTGTCGAGGCATCCATGAAATCGCTATCGTTCCGTTGGAGTTTGGTGCTGCTGGTTATCCTGCTTCCAAGCTTTGCTGCTGCCCAATCCTTTGATGAAAAATTTGAACACTGGCCTACCGACCTTAAAATCTCAGGTCGCATTTTGCTTTGCGGCGGAAACACGATTCCAACGGAAGTTTTTGAATACGTTCGTCAATTTCAAAAACGAACCGAATCCGAATCCATGCTGATTCGCGTGGAAGATGACAACGGTAATCAGCGTAATGAAATTCAGGATCGCCTGGAAATAGACGGGCTTATGGAGAAGACTCTTTCGCTCGCGGATGCCGAGTCTGCGCTGAAAACCCTGAATGGTCTAACAGCGGTGAAGATTCTGTGGATCGACGCTGCCAAATCACTAGACGAAAAATTCAAGCCGATCATGTCTCAGCTGATTGAGAAGGCCAACCAAGGGGTTGCCGACGGTGGCTTACTGGTACTCAGTGGTTCGATCGTAGAATCGGCGGGTAGCCTGCAAACATCGGGCTTCCTTAATTTTGTCAAAACCAAAGTCGGTTTCGGTTTGTATCCGGATTGCCTGATTCGTTCGAACTACGACGATGCCCGAGACCGAAAAAGCATTTTGTCCACATTGGCCGCCTTCCCGCGGGCGGTTGGAATTGGAATCGAATCGGACTCAGCGATTCTTTTGAATCGTCGCAAAATCAGAGTCCTTGGTGATGGGCAAGCCACATTTTTGCTAATGGCAAACACGCAAAAACCAATAAGAATCCAACAAGTGCGTCAGGCCAAATTGATGCGCAACAATCCCTATGAAACCACCATTGACTTGACAGCATGGCGTCGGGATGCAATGGATCGAACGCTGCCCGCATTCCCCCCTTCCAAACCGCTATCCCCCTATGTCGAAAAAGGGACGTTGATCATCGTCGGTGGAGGTGGCATGCCTCGCGGGTTGATGAACCAAATGGTTGAAATGGCAGGCGGTAGCGAGGCTCGAATGGTCTACGTTCCTTGCAGTGAAGCGGACGAAGTATCATCACAACAACGAATCGTCAAATCCTGGATCGACATGGGAGTCAAATCGGCGACCTTCATTCACACCAAAGACCGAAACAAAGCCAATTCGGACGACGAGTTTTTAGAACCGCTTAAGAATGCGACGGGCATTTGGTTTGGAGGAGGAAGGCAATGGAATTTCGCAGACTCTTATTATGGAACACAGGCTCATCAATTAATGAAGCAAGTCCTCCAGCGCGGCGGTGTGATCGGCGGTTCGTCGGCCGGCGCATCAGTGCAAGCGAGATACATGTGTCGAGCCAATCCGGTCGCAAACTTCGATATCATGGCTCCAGGATACGAACGAGGTCTTGGATTTATTGGGGGCGTGGCTATCGATCAGCACTTTTCGCAACGCCGACGACAGAAAGACATGACGCAATTAGTCAATCGATATCCTCAACTTTTGGGGATCGGTATCGATGAAGCAACCGCGATTATCGTTCGCCAGTCAAAGGCAGATGTAATCGGTCGAGGCAAGGTTCATTTCTACGATCGAAACCGACCGGTGATTCCGGGCGAAGATGACTTCATCGCTCTCCAGGCGGGTCAAAGTTTTGATTTGGCAAAACGAGCGATTCTCGAAGAGTCAACTGGTGAAAAAGAATAAAATCGAGATCTCAGCAAAAACCTTGGGAGACTTAAAGAGGCAACCAGATAGGTTCAATTGCTTGATATTCCACTAAGTCAATTCACTTCAGTTTCGACGTTTCAATCGGAACGAACGCAGTCGCAAATGCCAATCAACGCCGCACACATCTACTTAATTGCGAGTGGGAATTTCAAACTCATCCGGGACATCGAGTTCCATGTAAAGAATGCCCAGCCCGTGAGTTTTCCCTTGGGCGTCCGTCTTGAGACTCTCGCTGCCGCCGCCTCCTAATGAATCGTGCAGGATAAAATTGAGGGCCAGCAAATTGGGGGCTTCAAATCGGTCGACCTCGCCGAAACAGATTTCGCGAAAGTGTTCTTTGACTCGACTGGGCGTCAGAATCTCCCTTAGCAGGTCGTAGCAATTCTGGTTATAGGCAACAACGCCCACGTTACTTCCATCGCCCTTGTCCCCGGAACGGGCGTAGGCAAGCTGGGACAGACGAACAATCATGAACATAGCCTTTCGAAATCGATCGAAGTTATGGTAGTCGATCAAAAAGGGAATGATCAATATCCATCGCCAATCTATCAGATTCCTCGTGTTCCTGATTCTAGGATTCTTGCGTCGAGTAACTTAAAATGAGGACTCCACCGTTGCAGGAACCACTTATGAGTTACAACTCACCACAGTATGGCCAGCCCGACAATCGTCGTCGCCGTCGAAGGCCCGCGTTTCAGGGACTCAAGCTGCGTCTGTTGATTGCCGGAGCGATCGTTGTTTTCACTTTGGTCAGCTACTACAGCAAAGGGCAACCTAACCAGATTACTGGTGAGACCCAACGAATTGACATGTCCGTCCAGGAAGAAATCATGTTGGGTCTTCAATCGGTCCCGCAGATGGGTCCGCCGTCGGCCAACGTCGCTGCTCGACGTCACGTCGATGCAATTGGACGAGAACTAGTACGTTCTCTTGAGGCTTCCCTTTACGACCGTGGCATAGATCTTCCTTACCCGTTCGAATTTCACCTTTTGGCGGACAGTCAAACGGTCAATGCATTTGCGTTGCCGGGAGGGCAAGTGTTTATCACCGAAGCACTGTATCGTTCGATGACTCACGATGGACAACTGGCGGGCGTACTCGGCCATGAAATTGGTCATGTGATTGCTCGTCACGGAGCCGAACGAATTACTCGAAGCAAAATGTGGCAAGGCGTCTCGACCGGAATCGGAGTCGCCGGGGGGGACGTCAATAGTGGAAGGCTTTCCCAATACGTGACCAACATCATTCAGATGAAATACGGACGAAACGATGAATTGGAGTCCGATCGCTGGGGAGTCGAACTGATGATTCTTGCTGGTTATACGCCAGAACATCTGCTAACTGTCATGGATATCCTCGAAAGGAGTGCCGGTGGCGGAAACACTCCTGAATTATTGAGCACTCACCCTAAACCGGCCAACCGGCAAAAGTACATCAACGACATCATCGCAGAAAGATTTCCCAGCGGGATTCCGGGTGGACTAAGATAGATCTAATATTTGAATACCCGACTGGAACCCATCAACGAAATCGGCCCCTATGAGAAAAATTTTAACCATTGCGATCCGCGAGTACCGAGCGATGGTCGCCACCAAAGCATTTCTGATCTCGATCATTATGATGCCGGTTTTAATCCTGGGCAGCCTCTTTGCGACAAGCCTTTTACAAAATCTTGGAGAAATTAAAGAGCGAAAAATTGCCGTCATCGATCATTCCGGCTCGCTTTTTCCATTGATGGAACAACTGGCCGAAAAGCGAAATGAGATCGTACAAAAGGCGATTGAAAATGCAGATGGTGACAAAAAATCGGAACGCCTACCTGGATTTTCACAGGAAAAATACGTTTTGGAAAAAGTCGACTCCAAACAGGTAGATGATGATTTTCGGTTACAACTTTCCGACCGTATTCGTAAACAAGAGCTTTACGCATTCGTTGAAATTCCAGCCCCGATTCTTGCCGGTCAAGGATCAAGCACTGAGTCAGCAGTCCGCTTTTTTTCCCCGGACTCAAGCCTTTCCGAGGCTCGCCGGTGGTTCCGGGACAGTCTGAACGTACTGGTCCGAAGTGACCGATTAAAAAAGGCAAACATTGACCCGCAGGTTGTAGTCGAAGCCAGCACCCCTGTCGCCGTCACCGGCATGCAATTACTCGAACGTTCGGCTGATGGGACTGTTCAAGCGAACGAAGAAAGCGGGGCGATGACAGCCATGATTTTGCCCATGGCGGTGATGTTGTTGATGTTCATGGTCATTTTTATGTCCGCCCAACCGATGCTTGAAAGCGTTTTGGAGGAAAAATCGCAACGAATCGCAGAGGTGTTGTTAGGAAGTGCCAACCCATTTCAACTTATGAGCGGCAAACTTTTTGGAACCGTTGCTGGATCGCTGACAGTGTTTGGGATTTACTTGGTTGGTGCCTACTCGTTTGCTATTTATCGGGACTACACCAGTCAAATTCCTTTTGAAATCGTCCCCTGGTTTGTAGCTTTTCAGGTAGTGGGTGTCCTGTTTTATTCATCGATCTTTTTGGCGATCGGTGCTTCCGTGTCGCAACTCAAAGAAGCTCAAGCGGTACTGCTGCCCGTTTGGATGATCATGATGAGCCCCATGTTTGTCTGGATTTTCATCGTTCGCGAACCTTTGGGAACCATGGCAACAGGCATCTCATTTTTTCCCCCTGCAACTCCTACCGCCATGATGCTCAGGATGGCCACAGGCCAATCAATCCCGCTTTGGCAACCACTTGTCGCGTTGGTTCTAACATCAATTGCGACGATGATGATCGTCTATTTGGCCGCTCGAATCTTCCGTGTGGGAATTTTATGGCAGGGGAAAACGCCAAAGATCAGCGAAATCTTACGTTGGGCTTTGACGGGATAGTCGGCCGTTAAAAAAAGTGTCATCGATTTTCATCAAGTAATTCGAAAACGAATCTTCCGTTTTGTCCCCTGGAAACACTGCCGTGAAGTATGCCATTTGTAATGAATTGTATGAAGGTTGGCCATGGGAACAGGTTTTTACTCATGCAGCATCTCTTGGCTACTCTGGGATAGAAATCGCTCCGTTTACCCTTCCTGCTAACGACGCCTACGCATTGCAGTTAACGACTTTGCAACAGATCAGAAACCAGGCGGAATCCCATGGACTTGAAATCATTGGTCTTCATTGGTTGTTGGCAAAAACAAAAGGATATCATCTGACTTCGCCAGACGAACTGGTTCGAAAAAAGACGGGTGAATACCTGGCACAATTGGCCAAAATTTGCCACCAACTGGGTGGAAAAATCATGGTCTTCGGTTCGCCTCCGCAAAGGAACTTGCCGGCCGGCGTGACACCGGATCAGGCATTTGACTATGCGGTTAACGTATTTCAATCAGTGGCTCCAGTCCTGGAGAGCTATCAAGTTACATTGGCCATCGAACCTTTAGGGCCTGAAGAAACGGACTTTATCCTAACGGCCGAACAGGCAGTCGAAATTGCCGAAGCGGTCGACAGCGATTTCGTAAAACTTCACCTGGATGTCAAAGCGATGTCGACTGAATCCAAGCCGATCCCCGAAATCATCCGCAACAGCAAGCAATGGTTAGTTCACTTCCACGCCAACGATCCCAACCGACAGGGGCCAGGAATGGGGACTGTGGATTTCGAACCTATTTTTCGAACACTGGCCGAGATCGATTATCAAAACTGGATTAGTGTTGAAGTTTTCGACTATTCACCAGGAATCGACGCTTTGGCAGGAAAAAGCATCCAATATATGCGTCAATTCGAGAACTAGGTTGCTTCGTTTTGAGGTCTGTCATCTGATTAGAGTTTATTTTTGTTATGAATTGCTCGAAAAACGAGATTGCATGAGTCAAAAAAACATCGAAATCAAAGCCAGCCTCGAAGATGCCCAATTCGAATCTATTAACCAGTTAGCTGGCTCGATGGCCAACCAATCGTTTTTGCTTCGTCAGACGGATACCTATTTCCAGTCCAAACGGGGAAGACTCAAACTGAGAGAATTTGCGGACGGAACGGGTGAAATAATCGGTTATTTCAGAGCCGATTCTGCAGCCCCAAAAGCGTCCAACTACACCCGCGCAAATTGCGATCCTGTGCCAACGAAAGAAGCGTTGCAGCGGACGCTCGGCATCGCTGCGGTCGTCAACAAAATCCGTCAGGTGCATTTGATTGGTCCAACTCGTGTTCACCTTGATACCGTTGAGACTTTGGGGAAGTTCCTGGAACTTGAGGTGGTCCTCGCAGATGGTCAGGATGAAGCTGATGGGACTGAAATTGCTTATAAGTTGCTTAAAAATTTCGCGGTCGAAGAAGATCAGCTAATTCGAGGGTCTTATCTGGACCAAGTGTTGAGTAAGCGGTCGACCTGATACCTTAGTTAGGTGGCGCAGGCTTTGAGACGATGCGACCCTTCTTATTTGAAGAATTGGCACCAGAACCAGCAAGACAATCCCATCTTTGATTATTAGTCATCACGGGATGACTGTTGTCGTTTTTTTGGAGTTACCTCGCCAGTGGTAGAAAGATCGACCTCGAAAAGGTCGATGGTTTGGGCTGAGTCGGAAACGGTCGATTCGAAAGCATTGGAAGCACTGGATTGAATAAGCTCCTGATCACTTGGTGCGTTCGACTGTGTAACTGCTTGCGAAATGATCTGATCGCCTTCACCTTCCGGAACGCGAGGTTCTTCAGACCTTAATTCAGCGGGAATGATGAAAGGTGCGTACTGCTCGATCGTGGGTGCCAATTTAAGAGGGTCCTGTTTGAATAAAAACAACACCAGGCAATATGCGATTGGAATGGCCATGAAGCCACCCAACACAACTTTCATAATTTCTCCCAACGGACTATTTGAGGAACTTTTGGCGGGTGATCGAGATCGGCGAGAACGACGGCTTTGCCCTTGAGATGAATTGCGAGACCGTACAGTTTCCCGTTTCGAACGGGAATCGGAGCCTGTGTCAGAAACGGAACCGACATCGGCATCTGCCTGGGCCGCCCTTGAACTTCTACGGCTTCGTCGGCGGCTTCTTCGTTTGGCACCCTCCTTTAATTGACTGGGAACGATAAATTTTTCTCGTTCGGGTTCGTCGGATGGATCCAACGTTTGATCAACCCGAGGAATCACTTCTTCGGCCACTTCCTTTTTAGAAACGACTTCTAACTGGGGAATTTTGTCCTCCAGCATCTCATTTAACAAAAAGGCTTCGCCACAATGGGGACATTTGACTTCCGAGTCAGCCGGAGCGTTGATGGGAATTCGAACCAAGCCACCACAACGCAGACAGTTGGAAATCAGAGGTTGATTCGGGTTAGAATTTTCCATCGCTGTTATTCGGTTCCCATGTGAAATCCAATCGTTGATTTCATAACAGAACCATTGCTGGACGAGGTTAAAAAATGAATTCAGGTTGTTGGATGGTCTGGAACAGCATGAATTGCTCTCCGATCCACTTGATGTGGCCAATATTGTAGGACTGGCCTCTGGTAAAGGACAGTGCGAAGTGGAACCTAGTAAAATAGAGAAGTTACAGTTGATAGATTGGCTTTAGTTTATCGTGTAATTGTTGGATTAGGGTTCTATGGGAAAGCAATTCCCCCGTCACTTCTAGCCCCAGTTCTGGACCTGTTAAGCACTTCCCTCTGGTATGAATTTTTTCATTAAGCCAAGTCTTAAGTGGCTCAAATTCTCCAGTTCTG
Organism: Planctomycetota bacterium; assembly: GCA_039200505.1. Classification (GTDB taxonomy): domain Bacteria; phylum Planctomycetota; class Planctomycetia; order Pirellulales; family Pirellulaceae; genus Mariniblastus. The sequence goes on from JBCCSJ010000012.1 coordinate 12,653, forward strand.
AATTGAGGCGATAACGAACCAAGTTGATTTTCGGCGGCCACAAAGAATTGGCTCGCGTACAAATTGCCTAATGAGTAGGTCGGAAAATATCCAACCAAACCAGCGCTCCAATGGACATCTTGCAGGACTCCGTCGGCATCCGATGGAGGCTGAATTCCAAGGTATTTCTGATACTTTTCATTCCAGGCGGTCGGAAGATCGTCGGTCGGCAATTCATCGTGAATGACTGCTTGTTCAAGCTCAAAACGAATGATGATGTGCAGATTATAGGTTGCTTCATCCGCCTCAACGCGAATCAACGAAGGCGAAACGGCGTTGATAGCTTGGTAAAATTCATCGAGTTCTACATTAGCGAGAGCATCAGGAAAAACCTCTTGAGCTTGTGGATAAAAATACTCCCAAAAACTGAAACTCCTACCGACCAGATTTTCCCAAAGCCGGGATTGGGATTCGTGAATCCCTAAACTGCAATACTTGCCCGGAGGTAATCCATATTGATCCCCTCGCAAACCTTGTTCGTAGATTCCATGCCCCGCTTCGTGCAACGTTCCAAAAAAGGCGGAATTGAAAAAATTTGGGTCATACCGTGTCGTAATGCGGCAGTCATTGGGTCCGGTTTCGGTACAAAACGGATGATGAGTCACGTCTAACCGACCCCGTTGGTAATCAAAACCAATTTTTGCAGACGCCTGACGGGCGAATTCTTCCTGAGCTTCTACCGGAAAATTTCTTTTCAGAATATCGACGTTCGGGTCAACGCTGGATTGTTGAATTGCGGAAACAAGAGGTACAAGATCCTGGCGAAGATTTTCTAGCACCTCGGTCACCTCGCGAGTTTTTCCGCCAGGTTCAAATTCATCGAGCAATGCGTCATATCGGCAGTCTTCGTAACCGAGTGCTTCGGCCTGTTCTTTTTTAAGGTCGAAAATCTTTTTAAGCGGTTCGGCAAAAATTGAAAAATCGTCTTTTTTTCTCGCTTCTACCCAAACCGCTTGTCCGGTCGATGCAGCTTTGGCAAGTTCTTCAACTAACCTACCGGGCAGCTTCACCTGCTTATCAAAATCCTTTTTCAGTTCTTTGATCGTCGCAGTTTGATCTGGCGTGCAGTCGTCGGTGTCGGCCCAAGCCTCAAGCTGTCCTAGCAAATCCCCGACACGGTTTGACGTCCGACGTTGATGGATTTCACCGGCCAAAAAAGTGATCTGTTCGCTTCGAAATGAATTGGCATTTTGCGGAAGCTTGGTTTGCTGATCCCACTCCAGTAACGCTGCGGTGGACTCGAGGTAACTGGTCTCACGAACATGTTGGCAGAGTTCATCAAATAAAGCATTCACCGAATCAATCCTTAAAATAAAACGAAAGCCAGTTGCATTTTAAGGCAACCTACGGAGGATTAAAGGAGAGTGACCTCTCGAATCAGTATGCCTTTGCCCGAACCATGGCTCGGAGACCTGTACGAATCCGAACCTGAAAATGGAGCGCAACCAAGCATACGACCCAAAAATTCCCTCCAGCAAAAAAAAGATAGGCGGGCGAAGATGTTGATGTTGTATGGCTTGTTGATCTGTCTTGGATTGTTCTTGGGTTATTGGATCATTCAGTACTTAATTAACAACTCGGCTATCGTTGATGTGTTTTGGGCCGCTAGTGTTGCCGTCGTTGGAGTATTTTTCGTTTGTTATACGCCCGGCGATTTGTCTCGGCGTTGGCTTCTCGGGATCATGGTCGCCGTTTGGGCGGCACGGCTAAGCTTTTATCTATTCTTGCGATGGAAAGGTCACGAAGAAGATGCCCGATACACTGACCTCAAAGAAAAATGGGGCGAAAGTGCTCAACTGCGAATGCTTCGTTTTTACCAAATGCAGGGCCTTGGGGCTTATTTGTTTTCGCTTCCGATTTTAGTTGCAGGATACAATCCCAACCCGATTGGATTTCTGGATTATGTGGGGGTTGCGATTTGGTTAACGTCGCTGATCGGCGAAACTGTCGCTGATCGACAACTTGCAAAATTCAAATCCAATCCGGACAACCGAGGTGAAGTATGCAAAGTCGGACTTTGGAAATACTCTCGACATCCAAACTATTTTTTTGAATGGCTGCATTGGTGTGCCTATGTGCCAATGTCTTTAATGGTACCTTGGGGGTGGTTAACGGTGATCGCGCCGATTGCCATGTATATTTTCCTTAATCGAGTCACTGGCATTCCGTTAACAGAAAAACAGGCGGTCAAATCGCGAGGGGAAAAGTATCGCGAATACCAAAGAACCACCAACGCATTTTTCCCATGGTTCCCCACAACAGAGAGCTGAGAATTCCGCAATGATCGTCGAAAGATTTATCGATTGGACTGAACAAGGTAAAGTCCCTGATTTCCTGGTTCGCATAGGCATTCGCCGGTTGCTGCAAAAACGGTTAGCAAAAGTTGATCTTGGATCTCACCAAGCCAACGAAAAACACCTTCTTGAATTGATTGAAAAATTCAGTGAAGGTCCTGTCGCCGAAGTGCCAGAAAAAGCCAACGAACAGCATTACGAAGTTCCTGCTAAACTATTCGAATTAACACTTGGTCCGCGCTTAAAGTATTCAGGTTGTTATTGGCCCGACGGATGTTCGACACTGAAGCAGGCTGAAGAGGAAGCCTTGGCCACAACCTGTCAAAGAGCTGAAATTTCAGACAACATGAATGTTCTTGAACTCGGTTGTGGTTGGGGTTCGTTGTCGCTTTGGATGGCGGAACACTATCCAGAGTCTCAATTCACGGTGGTTTCCAATTCAGGTTCTCAAAAAGCCTTCATCGATAGACAAGCCAGTCAACGTGGTCTTAACAATCTAAATGTCATCACCTGTGACATCAACGACTTCGACACCGATCAAAAATTTGACCGAATCGTATCGGTTGAAATGTTTGAACACGTTCGCAATCACCAAGAACTTTTTCGGCGGATCGCTGGCTGGCTCAAACCGGATGGAAAACTGTTCGTTCATATCTTTTGTCATCGACAACTGACTTATCTTTTTCAAGACGAACAGAAATCGGACTGGATGAGTCGTTATTTCTTTTCCGGCGGGATGATGCCGGGTAATGATCTATTTGCGAGGTATGACAACCACCTTTCGATTGAACAACAGTGGTGTTGGAACGGACAGCATTATCAAAAAACCTGTGAGGCATGGCTGGCTAATATGGACCAAAATCAAGCCCAGATCATGCCGGTTCTAGAAGATACCTATGGAAAATCGGAATCGATCCGCTGGTTTCATCGTTGGCGAATGTTTTACCTGGCTTGTAGCGAGTTATTTGGATACCGATCGGGGGACGAATGGTGGGTTTCCCATTACCGATTTCAGAAATCCAATAGTGCCGGATCGGCAGTTAAATGAGTTGATAAATCAACCCCGGAAATCGAAAAAAGTTCGGTTTTTCGAAAGGGATAGGCATCCGGGGCGAAATCGTATTAAATCGTTGGCAAGTTCGGAGACCGATACTCTGGCGAAACCTGTCATAACGAGTTATTACCGTTTACACCAATCTCGAAAAAACTGCGAAGCGGTCAGATCGTAACGAAAAGATTCGCGATAGAATCGAAACTGACAAGACGAATGGATTCGGAATGTTCGGAGGGGTCTTCACTCCCTGCACACTGACCATCCTCGGCGTCATCATGTTCCTTCGATTTGGATACGTGGTCGGCCAATCCGGGATCATTCTGGCTTTGGTGATCATCGCGATTTCCAAATTGATCACGCTTTTGACAACACTATCGTTGTCAGCAATTGCCACCAATACTGAAGTCAAAGGTGGAGGTGCATACTTTTTGATCAGCCGAAGCCTCGGCGTTGAATTTGGTGGAGCGATTGGGTTGGTCTTTTTTCTGGCTCAGGCGATTTCCGTCGCGATGTACGTGATCGGATTCTCAGAAGCGTTCCTGTCTTCGATTCCGACGGGACTTGGAATGGTTTGGATTGCGACGCTATGCAACGTAGCAGTTTTCATCTGCGTTTACATCGGCGCAGGTTGGACGATCAAGATCCAGTATTTCATTCTTGGAGCCCTTATCCTATCGCTCCTCTCGTTTTACGCAGGCGCGTTTCAAGATTTTGATCCTCTCATTTTTCAACAGAACCTTGCCAGTAGTTTCCAGGGAGAAGAATCGTTTGCGACCATGTTTGCCCTGTTCTTCCCGGCGGTCACGGGAATCATGGCGGGAGCCAACATGTCCGGCGACCTGAAAGAACCGAGCAAAGCGATTCCAAAAGGCACCCTACTGTCGATTGCATTCACCGGGTTGATTTACCTGAGCCTGGCAATCCTGATGGGAGGTGCCCGATCATCGGCACTATTAAGTGACATTTCGCCTGAAAAGGAACTGGTAATTTCTCAGATTTCTTATTCACCAATCCTGATCACTGCAGGAGTATTTGCTGCAACTCTTTCGTCTGCGCTGGGAAGTATGATGGGCGCCCCGCGGATACTGCAGGCCTTTGCTAAGGACAACGTGTTCCAGGTGATCCGACCTTTTGCGATCGGAACGGCCAAAACGAATGAACCGCGTCGGGCGGTCATTTTGACTTTTATTATCTCTCAGGCGGCCATCTTTCTGATTTCTGATCTGAATTCGATCGCTCCATTGATCACGATGTTTTTCATGATCACTTACGGCCTCTTGAACCTGGCAACATTTTACGAAACGATTACCAAAAACCCAAGCTATCGCCCAAGATTTCGTTATAGCCACTGGATTACTTCGCTGTTAGGAGCAGCCGGATGCTTAGGGGTGATGTTCCTGATCGACCCAATGTGGGCGACGGTCTCGATCCTTGGGATGGCGGCTCTTTATTTTTATATCAGTCAAAAAGAAGTGGAAACACGCTGGGGAGATTTGCAGCGTGGTCTGTTGTTTGAAAGAACTCGTAAAAATCTGTTGAAGCTTGAAAAAGAATTACATCACCCCAAAAACTGGCGCCCCATCATTCTTGCATTAAGTGGAGCGTCGTGGGAGCGCCCGCATTTGGCGGTATATGGACACTGGTTTACCGCCGGACATGGTGTTTTGACGCTGGGGTATGTGATCCAGGGAGACGTGAACAATCGGCACGAACGACTTGTGAGTCAGGAACGCATCCTTAATTCGTTTATTAACGACGAAAAACTGGAAGCCTTCCCCGCCGTTGTGGTCGCGCCTTCGATTCCTGCTGGTATGGAGTCTTTGGTTCAGATCCACGGCTTGGGGGCACTGCGCCCCAATACCGTTCTGCTTGGATGGCCTTCGGATCATCAAAAAGCAGAATCGTTTTCTGCCACTCTTCGCAGCATCACTGCATTGGATCGCAGCATCATCACCATGCGTTTTGGCGACGTCGCGCTCAACGGCGATTCAAGGTACGTTCCGCACGGCACGATCGATGTCTGGTGGCGCGGCCATCAAAATGGGGAACTCATGTTGCTGCTGGCTCATCTGATCGCCCAAAATCAAGAATGGAGATCGCGACCGATTCGATTGTTACGGACCATTGAAAATGAAGCAGGCCGCGATGAAGTCCTCAAACATTTAGAGCAGCTGATCGACCAATCCAGAATTCGAGCGACCGCTCATGTAGTTGTGACCGACAATCCGATTGAGGGAATTCAAATGACGTCCCGATCTGCGGGCATTGTATTCATGGGAATGTCCAACCCAAAAAACACGGCAGAATCAAAAGCATTTTTCGAGCGAATGAATCAGTTAGCCGGAAATTTATCGCGAGTTGTGTTCGTCAAAAGCGCTGGTGGAATGTCAATCAATTCCTGAGACACTCGGCCAGCCCCTTGCTCGTCCATCTCGACTACAAAGTAAACCGGCTTGACCGACAACTCGACATCGTCTCATTCACATCAGCCACTACGCATCAGCGTCCGGTTCCGAAAACAAAAAAAACATCGGTGTGCCAGTGTTTCCTTTATCGGTGTGAACCGAAGGCTTGCGATAGGCGGTTTAAACGTAGGAGTGCAGCTGTTCATTTCGGCGGGATGGCAGTCGTTTGCTATTGAAAATTTTAATCGCAAAACTTGGCATTTAAAAAAGGCTTTGGGAATGAAGATTTCGTTAAGGCAGATGATCGCATTTTTTACTTGCGTTTCCATCGCATGTGGAGTTGCGAGCTCAAGGGACGTTGTACCGAATTACTCTGTAACGATGAAATCAAAGTTAGACTATGCTTTTGAATTTTATTGCACCGTCTTTTTATTAACTTTTGTGCTATTTGGTGGTGCAAAACTGTTGGCAAACTATTCAAAGTTCGACCAAGACTCAATGACTTTCTTTGAAAGATATACGCTATTCATTATTTGTTGGGCAATCTGTTTGATTATAAGCGTTTGCCTGTTTTTCGTGCCGTTTATATTCGGGATGGCGTCTCAAAGTTGAATTTTATATTTATTAAAATATTATGATCGGCTGACCTTCAGGTTCGGATTCGTGTTTGGCAGCGGTGAACCGGCTTCACTTTCTCACCGACAAGATTGCAGTAACAAATCCGAAGTGACAAGATTAACCAGTACCTGCTAAATAGTCGCGAAGCGATTAATCCATTTTATTTCGTAGGAACGGTTGCTCGTACAGCACCCACTGAAATTCCTCCATCGACCAACAAAGTCTGACCGGTAACATATTGGCTGGCATCGGAAACCAGGAATAGAAGCGAACCATCCAAATCGCCAGGCGCACCAGGCCGACCCAGAGGAATTCGTTCGCAAAGATAGTCGACCCAACCTTCTTGTTCGTACATCACTTTATTCTGATCCGTTTTGAACCACCCGGGAGCCAAGCAATTGACAGTGATTCCATGCTCCCCCCAATCGTGAGCCAAACTCATCGTTAATTGTTTCGTGCCGCCTCGACTCGCTCCGTATGGCCCCAGCCCTGCATAGCCCGCAACACAGGTCACCGACCCGATGTTAACGATCCGGCCGTATTTTCGTTGAGCCATATGACGAGCCACTTCCTGGGCTACAAAGAACACGCCGCGAAGATTGGTGTCCAGAATCAGATTCCATTCATCCCATTGAACATCTAAAGCAGGCTTGCGAACGTTGCATCCGGCGTTATTCATCAGAATGTCAATTTGGCCGAACTTCTCGATGACCGTTGCCACGCAATCTTTGATACTTTGCTGATTACGAACATCCAATTCGACTTTTTCAACCTGAACACCCAGCTGTTCTAACTCTTTGGCAGGTTCTGTAAGGGAATCGATGTTGCGGCTGGTAATTGCCAAATTGGCCCCTGCTTTCGCCAAAGTTCTGGCGAATCCCAAACCGAGCCCCCGACTAGCACCGGTGACTAACGCAAACCGACCTGAGACGTTGAATAAATCTTGAGACATCATAAATTCCGTAAGTAAATAAAAATCAAAGGGTGATTCCACAGATGGCCTGATGCCGTCCTTGTTGTGGCGAATCCATGTCGATTGTGCAAGCGGGTAGAGCACGCTTAGCTAACCTAAATGGCTGCTGGAAAGCAAATTTAAAAATGAGCGATCGCTAGATGGTTCGCCGTAAGCTTTTCGAATGCGGCAGACCCCAAACACTCAAAACTTCCGAATCCGGAAACCTAATCAGGTTTGATACTGCGAGTCGCAATGAACAGTGAGATCATGGAACTTAATTTATCATTTCCACCCCAACCATCTTCAAAAAAACCAGCCAACTGAAAACCGGCTTCGCACTGATCACCGATGAGGTCACTCAACGGATGCCCGAATTCAATGGGACGCGAGTCTCCAAAAATTCGTTCGCGTTCTTCTTCCGGTAAATCAAAATCTGAATAGGGAATCGAGTGACGAACTTTAAACTGGTTTTGATCCAGTGCAACGGAATCGAAAAGGTAATAAACCGGATTAATAAAACCAATAATCAAAGCACCTCCTGGTTTCAAAACTCGGAATGCTTCCTTCCAAATTTCGTTAACCGACGGGCAAAAACAGGTCGCGCAGGGACTGACGATGACATCGAATTGGCCATCTTGCAATTGGCTTAAGTCTCGCATGTCGCCCCGAACTGCTGTCAAATTCAACTGTTCTTTGACAGCAATGGCACGGTCGCGATCTAATTGATTTTCGCTAATGTCAAACACTGTAACCGAGGCTCCCGCAGCGGCGAGCAGTGGAGCCTGTCGTCCGCCAGCACCAGCCAAGCAAAGTAGATTCTGACCTTTGACGTTGCCGATCCAATCGTCAGGAAGCGGCTTGGTTGGAGTCACACGGATCCGCATTTGACCTTGGCAAGCTGCATGAATTTCTTCTGACGAAACGGCGCGATAAAACTTGTCGCCAGCTAACGCCATTCGATCCCAGATCTGGCGATTTTTTTCAACCATGTCAGACTTGATTTGATTCATGGGCTGAGCATCTTGTGTTGAAGATTCCGCTGGGAAGTTTATCTGGTTTTCAATGAAAAGTAAGCCAGGCAATGGTAGAGGGAAACCACTTAGGATCGCCCAATAGGATGAACTGCGGTGACAGCCACCCATTTGCGGGTACAATGCCTATCTTGCGGATTTCAATTTTAACATTTGCCATTTGACGACGACATATCACATGATAGCTCGCATTTTACTGGTCATTTCTGGGTGGCTGCTCGGATTTGGATCTGCATCGGCACAGTATGGAACGGTTGAACCAGTACCTGAAAAATGGAAACCGGGATTTGATTCCATCACCATGGAACAGGCCCAAGACTGGCTATCGGTTCTGGCCGGGCCGAACTTTGAAGGACGCGGTACGGGGCAAGAAGGTTATGCCAAAGCCGCCCATTGGGTCGCCGGCCAACTGGCCGAATTGGATTTGAAGCCTGTCGGCGACAATGGAACTTATTTTCAAATGCTGCCTATGAAAAGGCGGCAACCCATGACTCAAGAGTGCTTTATCGAGTTGGGAACCGGTCTCAAAATTCCAGCCCAAGGAAATCTTGGACTGGAGCGATTCACCGATCAACAGGAGACCCTGGGGGCGTTAGTGTTTTTAAGAATCGTTGGTGATTCGGAATTGCCATCGGATCTTTCGTTACGCGATAAAATTGTGATCTATTCTGCCGACGAAAAGATTGCCAGAAACGCGCAATTCCAACTGGCTCGCAAAAGACCTGCGGTGGCTTTAAAAGTGATTTCTGAATCTCCACGCTCACGCCCACAACTGATTCGCGATGGTGGAAGGCGACGGGCAACCAGCGTAACAGGAACGATCATCAATACGGCGGCAGATCAGTTGATTGCTGCAGCTGGCAAAGACGCCAATTGGTTCACCGATTTCCAAGCTGGACTCGATTCATTTGAAGCGGAAGTCGAAGCGACGCTAAGACTCAGGTTTCAGGAAGAACCGGCGGCCGTTCCCAATGTCGTAGCCTGGTTGGAAGGATCGGATCCTGTTTTAAAAGATGAATACGTTGTGATTGGATCTCACCTTGACCACCTTGGAATTCAAGGAGGCGTTGTCCATCCGGGCGCCGACGACAATGGATCAGGATCTACAGCTGTTTTGAGCGTGGCCAAAGCCTTTGCAGTCAATCCATCTCGCCCTAAACGAAGCATTCTTTTTATTTGGTTTGCGGCTGAAGAGATTGGGCTCGTTGGATCCAAACATTACACCAATTATCCTACCATGCCGCTGGAGGGAATGACCTGCATGTTCAACATGGATATGGTGGGTCGCAATGAAGAAACCAAGGATGAAACGTCCGAAGAAAATGAAGGATCCATTCATCTCGTTGGAAGCCAGAGGGGCGAAACCAAGCTCCATGATTTAATTCTGGAAGCCAACCGGCACGTTGGATTTCGTTTCGAAATGGACATGGAGTCCGTTTGGAATCGAAGCGACCAGGTCAACTTTTATAACAAAGGAGTTCCGGTAGCATTTTTATTCGGAGGATTTCACCCTGATTACCATCGTCCTGGCGACCAAGTGACCAAAATTAATTTTAAGAAACTCGCTTCGGCCGCAAGACTTTATTATCTGGCGGTCAATCTGGCGGCGGAATTCGGAAAATTTGATATGAAAATACCAGCAGAGAACCAATAGGGTTTAGCTGGAAGAAATGACCAAAATCGGTCGCCCGCTATTTGCTGATCCTCGGAATGCGTTTACTGACAAGGAATCTAACTTGGAAGGCCCTTTGAGGCTAAATTCAACTCCATCAGCGACCGCGGTGCAGCCGAATTCAAATGAAATCAACAATCATGGATGGCATGAATGTCGGTCAAAGTCGGTGCAACCAACCTATTGGTGGAAAATTCCCGTCTTGTTTAGCGTCGACGGACTGTTCAGGCCGTTTTCGAATCGCTTGGAATGGGATAGATTGACGGGGAATTGACCAGATTAACGCGAAAAACATCTTAAGGGAGATTGCTTTGTCAGAAGCAGACATCGGCCTCATTGGATTGGCAGTTATGGGCGAAAACCTCGTCCTGAACATGGAGAGTCACGATTTTACGGTAGCGGTCTACAACCGTACGACCTCCAAAGTGGATGCCTTTGTAAGTGGCCGCGGAAGTGACAAAAACATCATCGGCACCCATTCGCTAGAAGAGTTGTGCTCCAAACTCAAAAGGCCTCGGCGGGTCATGATCATGGTCAAAGCGGGGGCCGCCGTTGACAAAGTCATCGATGGACTCATCCCGTTTCTTGAGGAAGGCGACATCATCATTGATGGGGGTAACAGCGAATTCCCCGACAGCTCAAGACGCACCGCAGCACTGGCTGATAGAGGCCTGCTTTACATTGGTACAGGTGTTTCAGGGGGCGAAGAAGGTGCGTTGAAAGGGCCGTCAATTATGCCGGGAGGAAATCCGGCGGCATGGGAACATGTGAAACCAATTTTCCAGGCAATCGCGGCTAAGACGGACGCGGGCGAACCTTGCTGCGATTGGGTCGGAAAAGGCGGAGCAGGGCATTTCGTCAAAATGGTACACAATGGCATCGAGTATGGTGACATGCAGATGATTTGTGAAACTTACCAAATGATGAAAGATGGCCTGGGCATGTCCAACGACCAAATGCACCAAGTGTTTGCCCGTTGGAATGAAGGAGTACTGGATAGCTATCTGGTCGAAATCACCCGCGATATTCTCGCCTACAAAGATGAAGATGGGAACGAAACGGTCGACTTGATTCTTGATAAAGCCGGCCAAAAAGGGACCGGTAAATGGACGGCGATCTCGGCACTCGATGTTGGGCAACCGCTGACTCTGATCGGAGAAGCCGTATTCGCGCGATGCCTTTCGGCACTGAAAGACGAACGTGTCGAAGCCGCAAAAGTTCTCAACGGACCCGATGCATCCTTCGAAGGTGACCAACAGGCTTTTATCGCCGATCTTGAAAAAGCACTTTACGCATCCAAAATCGTCTCCTATGCCCAAGGCTATCAATTGATGAGAGCCATTTCGGAAGAAAAAGCGTGGGAACTGAATTTTGGTGCCATTGCCCTGATGTGGCGAGGTGGATGCATCATTCGTTCTCGCTTTCTGGGTAACATTCGTGATGCGTTTGAAAAAGATCCAGAATTGACCAATTTACTGCTGGATCCGTTTTTTGAAAAAGCCGTGGAAGACGCCCAGTCAAGCTGGCGAAATGTCGTGGCCACAGCGGTCCGATTGGGTATCCCGATGCCAGCTATCAGTTCAGCTTTAGCCTATTACGACGGTTACCGAACCGATCGTCTTCCGGCCAATCTACTGCAAGCCCAGCGTGACTATTTTGGTGCTCATACTTATGAAAGAGTCGACAAGCCCCGAGGGGAATTCTTTCATACGAATTGGACAGGTCGAGGAGGCACGACGTCCTCGACAACCTACAACGTCTAATGCATTTCGTGATTGAGTACTGATTCCAAGGATTGATGCAGATGTCTGCTCCAGAAAATGAAGATGTGATCCAGCCGTTGATTCTTGCGATCTTTGGTGCTTCAGGTGACTTAGCTCGCAGGAAGCTCATTCCTGCAGTTTTTGATCTGTTCGGCAGAGGCTATCTGGATCGAGGGTTTGTGATTCTTGGGATCAGTCGCAGCAAACTTTCCGATGAAGATTTTCGAAAAAGAGTTTTTTTTGAAAACGAATTCCTTGATTTCAACGAAGTCAGCAACGAGAAAAAAGAACAATTCGCCAATCTGCTGCATTACCAGCCGATCGATACTTCCGACGTTGAAAACTATTCGCACGTCAAATCGCGACTTGAAGCGTTAGACGAACAATATACTACCCAGGGGACTGTCATTTTTTACATGTCGACCCCGCCTGTGTTGTATGAAAAAATTCCCGAAGCACTTGCCCATCACGGCTTGAACCGACATTCGCACGGTTACCGGAGATTGGTCATTGAAAAACCGTTCGGATACGACCTGGAAACGGCGAGACAGCTGAATCGTAATCTGAAAAAATTCTTCGACGAAGACGAACTTTATCGAATTGACCATTACCTCGGAAAAGAAACGGTTCAGAATCTTTTGGTCACGCGATTTGCAAACGGAGTTTTCGAACCGCTCTGGAACCGAAATTACATCCACCATGTTGAAATTACCAATGCGGAACAGATCGGCGTCGGTTCTCGGGGCGGATATTACAATGAATCAGGTGCCCTTCGTGACATGCTTCAAAATCACTTGATGCAGGTGGTAGCCCACGTCGCTATGGAACCACCTATCGCTCCAGACGCACGTTCGATTCGAAAAGAAAAAACGAAACTGTTTGAATCGCTTCGACCAATCTCATCTGACGATGTTGTCTTGCAAACGATTCGGGGCCAATATACTTCCTCGTGGATTCGAGGAGAAAAGGTCAAAGGCTACCGTGAAGAAGACGGGGTTCCCGAGGAATCGAAGACCGAAACTTTTGCCGCCGTGAAGTTCTTTATCGACAATTGGCGTTGGTCCGGGGTCCCGTTTTATGCCCGGACAGGCAAGCGACTACCCTCGAAAGTGACCGAAGTCAGCATCACTTTCAAAAGACCGCCGCACACGCTTTTTCGTCGTCGACCCAGCCTGTTCGAAAACGAATACAACAAACTGGTGATTCGCATCCAACCCGACGAGGGTTTGCTGCTGAACTTCGGTATGAAAGTGCCGGGTGAGGGATTCCGGGTCAAAGATGTTGGGATGGACTTCAAGTACTCGCAGATGACCGATTCTGATGTGCCCGAGGCTTACGAACGTTTGTTGATGGACTGTATGCGAGGCGATGCCACGCTATATGCACATGGCGACAGTGTCGAATATTCGTGGGAATTTGTGGAACCGATTTTGGATGCATGGAAGAACGATCCCGAAATTCCAATTTTCGGTTACCCTGCAGGAACCTGGGGGCCTGAATCTGCGGATGATATGATCGACCCGAAGCATTTGACTTGGCGGAATCCATGCCGACGGCTGACCGACGATACCTCTTTTTGCGAACTGTAAGTTTAAAATCAAGACTCGGTTCAGCAGATGCTCAAAATTCACCCCGATCCCATGCAACATTTCATTTGCTACGCATCCCCATGAATCATCAAGATATTTTTTCGCATCAATACGAAAACGGCCTGACGCTAGTGGCGCAACCTATGCCGTGGCTTGAGTCGGCAGCCTTTTCAATCGCTGTTCCGGCAGGATGTCGTTATGATCCAGCAGAAAAAAATGGCCTGGCCAATTTTGTTTGTGAAATGGTTCAGCGAGGTTGTGGCAAACTCGACAGCCGTCAGTTTATCGAAGCATTGGAAATGTTGGGGGTCGATTACACCTCATCTGCGTCGTTGTATAACACCAATTTTGGCGGTGCGATGTGCGCCGATCAATTGTTTGATACTCTGCAGATCTATTCCGATGTGCTTCAGCGTCCCACATTCCCGCAAGCTCAATTAGAAGACGGAAGACTCGTCTGCTTTCAGGAAATTCATGCGATCGAAGACGATCTGGCACAACGCACGATGATGCAGCTTCGACGTAATTATTACGGGGACATTGATGGTCGAAACTGCGAAGGCAGTATGGAATCGGTCGCTTCGATTTCAATGGATGAAATTCAAACTTTTTATCAAACCCACTATCGACCCAATGGAATGATCTTGGCATGTGCTGGAAAGCTGGACTGGGAAAAATTAAAAAGTCACGTCGGCGATTTATTTTCAGAGTGGGCATCGATACCAGTGCCTCAAGTTGCAGCATCGAAACCGACGCACGGCAACCAACACATTGTCCACGAAAGCGAACAAACCCATATCGCATTGGCCTATCGGGGCCTTCCCTACTCAGATCCAAACTATTACTTGAATCGTGGAGCGGTCGGAGTATTAAGTGGTGGAATGAGTTCGAGATTGTTCACTGAGGTTCGTGAAAAAAGAGGTCTTTGTTATACGGTATTTGCAACATGCCACACCCTTCTCGATAAAGCAGCCGTTGTTTGTTACTCGGGAACTACTAATGACCGAGCCCAGGAAACACTCGATGTGATCATCGAAGAGTTGCAAAGGCTTTCCGCTGGAATCACCGCAGATGAATTGCGACGTTTGAAGGTTCAGATCCGCAGTTCACTGGTCATGCAACAGGAATCATGTCGATCCAGAGCCGGTTCAATCGCTGGAGACTGGTTTCATCTCGGGCGTGTCCAGACTCTCGATGAAGTCAACCAGCGGATCAATTCCATGACGGTCGAAACGATCAATGATTACCTGAAAACGAATCCGCCGGCGAACTTCGATTTAGTTACTTTGGGCCCCAAACCTTTGGAATTCAACCATGGAATACCTGCAACACCAGTTGGATAATGGTTTAACGATCTTAGCCGACTGCAATCCAAGAGCTTATTCTTCCGCCTTTGGATTTTTCGTTCGCACAGGGTCCAGAGACGAGACTCCTGAGTCCGGTGGTGTGAGTCATTTTTTGGAACACATGGTTTTCAAAGGGACGCCTAACCGAACCGCTGCTCAGGTAAATCTTGAACTCGATGAAATGGGTTCGGCCAGTAATGCGCGAACCAGCGAAGAAAGCACGATCTACCACGCCGCGGTCTTACCCGAATTTCAAACCCAAGTCGTTGAGCTATTAAGCGACATTATGCGTCCTTCACTCCGCGTTGAGGACTTTGAAACCGAAAAAAGGGTGATCATCGAAGAAATCAAGATGTACGATGACCAACCACCCTACGGTGGATACGAAAAAATAATGGCTGAATTTTTCGGTAACCATCCTTTAGGACAAAGTGTATTGGGAACCGTCGATACCGTGTCCGGTCTGACGCCCGACAGGATGATGACGTATTTCGAAGAACGATACAGTCCGTCCAATATCTGCGTCGCTGGAGCAGGCAAAATTGATTTCGATCGTTTGGTCGATGATGTGCAACGATGCTGTGGGCATTGGAATAAGTTTTCTCCGGTGCGTGACAAAACTAGAGCGGAATACCGGAGCGGATTTGTTTCCTCGGTCAAACCCAATTCACACTTGCAATACATTTTGCAAATGGCGCCTGGCCCAGCCAATGAAGATGATATTCGCTATGCCACTTCGGTGATGGCTGCAATTATTGGCGATGATAGTGGCAGCCGACTCTATTGGGAATTTCTGGATACTGGCTTGGCCGAGTCTGCTGGCATGGCGAGCTACGATTATCAGGGGAGCGGCGCAATCATGACGTACCTGTGCTGTGCACCCCAGCAGGCAGCGGAAAATCTTTTGAAACTTCAAACGCTGCAGCGAAAAGTTCGAGAAGAAGGAATCACCCAAAAGGAACTCGATTTGGCCAAACGCAAAATTGCCTCCCACATTGTTCTCGGTAGCGAACGGACCAACACTCGTATGTTTACTGTGGGCTCTCAATGGTTGGCCGAACAGAAATACAAATCAGTTGCTGAGATAGCTGAGATTTACGAAAATTTAACGGTCGACCAGATTAACGAAGCACTTCGAAAGTTCCCGTTGGATCAGTGCATGACGGTCGCGGTTGGCCCTAATGAAAATCTTGAAACAGCATTCACTCAGTAATGTCCTGGCAATCATTTGCCACATGGTGAATCATATAACCGTTGAAGTTCAAATTCAGATATTGACGGATCAGCGGATCGGTCTAGACTTCGACGCATGAGCATTTCGCAAGGAAAAATCCGATTTCTATTTGACCCCAAAACGGAACAGAATCGTTTTAAGGTCGATAGTTATTGCGCTCACATGCGAAATGCGACGCTGGCAATTCAACTGCAAATTTCGATGTTTCATTCGAATCGAAGGAGCAGCAGTGGTTAGCGTTTGATGCTTTTAACGCGAAAATCCCCAACCCGTGCTCCTCTGGAGTGCGGGTTTTTTTATGGATTCATTTAACTCAAACCGTCATTTTGCATAAGGAATGCGCGATGATCAAAGAATTTTTCTCTGTCACACTCATCTTGTTCTCAGTGATCGACATAGTCGGATCCATCCCAATCGTTGTTGACATCAAGAATAAAGTGGGCAGCTTACAAGTCTTCAAAACGACATTGGCTGCCGGACTTTTGATGGTTTGCTTCCTTTGGGTAGGCGACTCCGTATTGCATTTCCTTGGAACCGATGTGAATGCCTTTGCCACCGCTGGAGGCATTGTGATCTTGGTGATTGGACTTGAAATGGTTTTGGGAATTCGAATTTTTAAGAAAGATCCTGACGAGTCCGACGTCTCATCTATCGTTCCAATTGCTTTTCCGTTGATCGCAGGCGCTGGAACGTTGACAACGATTTTGTCGCTGAAGACCGAGTTTTCCCAGCTAACGATTCTGTTGGGGATTATCACCAACCTTGTGATTGTTTTTGTGGTACTCAATAGTTGCAGCTGGATTGAACAAAAACTCGGTAACGGAGGTTTATCGGTCGTGCGAAAAGTCTTCGGAATCGTTCTTTTGTCCATCGCGATCAAACTTTTGAAAGCCAACCTGTTAGCCTAATCGACTCATACTAAAACGGCCAAAACCTGATGACAGAGTGTCAAGTATTTCAAACCGAATCGAGTTGGAGGTTCCATCCGAAAATTGGGGCAATCGACTGATGGCATCGGACGATACTTTTCCCTCTCGAATTGTGCGATTGGGAGAACGGATTGAACAGATTCTTTCTTTCGCAGGGTAGATGGGTCTGGTACGATCAAATCGAAGGTGGCGGCAAACGAATGGCGGCTTTTCTTTTTCTTCCGACTTGTAATGAAAGACGGCATCTTCGAAAAACGAGTCAGGATACAAACGATCTCTGACAAACAAACGATTTGACGGCCCTTATCTTTTGCGAAACTCGGATGAGCATTTCATCGGTAGACCTGAAATCGGAATTAAACTTCGTGGTGGGAATCGGAGCGTCCGCTGGCGGCTTACGATCTATTGAACTCCTACTGCGAGACTTGGACGTCGACTGCAACGCTTCCTTCATTATCATCCAGCATCTATCACCCGACGTGGTGAGCGTGATGAAAGATGTTTTGACGCGCTCCACTGCGATGGTTGTGGAAACGATTGAAGACCAGAAACAACTTATGCCCAATACCATTTACGTGATGCCGCCGGGTTACGGAGTTGAGTTGGAAGGTGCCAAGTTTTTGTTAACCAAACTGGACCGGGAAGAATTGACCCGAACGGTGGACAAATTCCTAATTTCATTAGCCGAAAATTTTGGAAAAAAAGCGATCGGAATCGTTCTTTCTGGTTCAGGACAGGATGGTGCCGAAGGCATCAAAGCAATCAAAGCATCCCACGGAGTTACCCTGGTCGAATCGTTTGAATCGGCCCAATTCGATTCGATGCCTCGAAGCTGCCACCAAACTTCCTGCGTCGACGCTGTTTTAGAAATTCCAGCGATCGCACAATGGATCAACCAACAATGCAATTCACCGGCAACTCCTGTGGCACTCCCCAGCGACACCTC
This sequence comes from Planctomycetota bacterium, assembly GCA_039200505.1. GTDB lineage: Bacteria > Planctomycetota > Planctomycetia > Pirellulales > Pirellulaceae > Mariniblastus. The sequence continues at coordinate 30,528 of JBCCSJ010000012.1, forward strand.
TCCAGACTCGGATGAAATTAATCGAATCTTTTCTCTTTTGTCGGATGCTTTTGAGGTCGATTTTTCTCAATACAAAGAAGCTACCATCGCCCGGCGTCTTGAACGGCGTCATTCGTTGTGCGAGGTGGACTCGAACTCGGAGTATCTCGAATTTCTTGACACGAACCCGGACGAATTAGAAGCACTTCATAACGATTTGCTGATTGGGGTGACCAAGTTTTTTCGAGACTCGGATGCTTTCAACGTTTTGGGAAAATGCATAGATGACCTAGTGCAAAATCTATCCAAGGGTCAAACGTTACGACTCTGGTCTGCTGGGTGTGCTACCGGCGAAGAAGCTTATTCGTTGGCGATGATGGCGATCGATGCATTCGAGCGATTCGGTAAAAAAATCAACCTCAAGGTGTTCGCGACAGATATCCACCTTGGCAGCTTGGAGGTTGCATCTGACGGTCGCTACAGGGAAGAATCGATGGAATTCGTGACGGCTGAATTTCGTCAAAAATTTTTCATCGAAATGGAAGATGGAACGTTCTCAGTCGTACCTCAATTGCGTGGCAAGATGGTTTTCGCCCGCCACAACGTTATCCACGATCCGCCGTTTACCCAAATTCATCTTGTGAGTTGCCGCAACCTGTTGATTTATTTACTTCCTGATGCCCAATCTCAGGCAATCGAGTGCTTCCATTTCTCTCTCAAAAAAGGAGGTCTTTTGTTCCTAGGGTCCAGCGAAAGTTTGGGCGATTTGGCAAGCGAATTTCAAACGGTCGCCCGATCTTCAAAGATCTATTCCAAAATCCGCAATCTCCCTTCGCTGCTGCTGGGCCGTACTCATTCAATCCCAAGTAAGTTCGGGGAAAAAGGGATTATTCGCAATCCGGTTAAATCTTTGACCAGTGACCGTCCCCAATCATTCCGACCAAGTCAACAATTGCAGTGTTACGAGTCGGTTTTGGCGACTTTGGTTGCTAACGCAATCATGGTAGATGATCAAAAAAATGTCTTGCATATCTTCGGAAACGCGAATCAGTTTTTGATTCAACAGCCGGGTCGATTCACTGGGCATTTAAACAAATTCTTGCCAGAACATGCGCTGACTGCCGTTACCGCGGGAATTCTAAAATCCAAAAAAATTCATCCGGAATCAGTTTTGCTGGATTGCCTACCGATCGATTCCAATCCCATATGGTCCACGATTCGTTTGAAAATCACGACAGTTCCCAATGGTGATTCCAATCATTTCATCCATTTAATTGAAATGATTGATATCGATCCATCTGATTCGAACCTCGACAAAAGCAAAGAGGTCGTATCCATTGATCAGCTCGTTGGAAATGACATTCGTGATTTAGAAGCTGAACTTGTTTATACCAAAGACAATCTGAGTGCTGCGATTGAAGAGATGGAAGCCAGCAACGAAGAACTACAGGTCACCAACGAAGAACTGGTCGCTGCGAATGAGGAACTCCAGAGCACCAACGAAGAATTGCACAGTGTCAATGAAGAGCTTTACACGGTCAACCAGGAACACACCCGAAAGATTAACGAGCTTCAAGAAATCACCGATGACCTCGAAGTACTGCTCAATAATTTTGAAGTTGCCACGCTGTTTCTTGATGCCAACCTAAAAATTCGGAAATTTACGACAGCCGTCTGCGATCACTTCAGCTTGGTACCTCACGATGTTGGCAGACCGATCTCGAATTTTCGAACCAATCTCAAGGACATCGACGATTTGTATGAGAGGCTTTCCGAGGTTCGCGTCACGGGAAAAACGTATTCTCGTCCGGTTCAATCCGAAAGCGGTCGAACCTACCTGTTAAAAGTGGACCCACACTATTCAGCTGATCAACAACTGGTCGGTGTAATCGTCAACATTATTGATCGAACCCACAAACTGGATCTCGGAATATCAGCTAAGTTTGGCCTTCCCAATCGTGGTGCGTACTGGCATTGGCCCGACGTGAAATCGGGCGAAATGTGGTGGTCCAATGACTGTTACGAGCTTTTGCAAATGAAACCAGACTCGATCCCCCAAACCTTTGATGGCTGGAAAAGCCTCGTTCACCCGGGTGACCTGATGGCTCTGGCCAACGTTGGCACCGGTATGTGCCAATTCGTTCAACAAGGTTATTTGATCCTGAAAATGAAGTGCGGAGATGGGCAGTATCGGACATTTGAATTTCAAGCCGTTTTCGAAATGGAAGTGGAAGACACGCCCAGAAGTATGACCGGATACATGATCCCGGTTCACGATTAGAAACTGATTGGCCAACAGTCGTTCACTCGCTATCCTCGAACGGTCGTTTCACAGGGTGTCCAAAACAGGTTTGTGAATGGTATTTAAAAAAATCGTCGCTACTTTAGGCTTGATTGGGATCTTGGTTGCTTTGGCAATTCAAGTTGACCGATTCGAATTGCCTAGCTTGAGTTCGGTCTGCAGTGCCTGGGGCTGACTGCCTCCAACAAGTGCATTGGTTTCAATGCATCTCACTTGGATCGCATTGATTGTTCCTGGAATGTTTCTGATACCTTGGGCAAGTCCAGCTTCTCGCCGTCCATTGATTTGGAAACTTACTGGCTTCGCAGCAATCTTTACTTTGATCTGTTGGCTAGGGATTGACTTACTCTCCTACCTCGCAACAGATGGATTGGTTGGCGAGTCTCCGATGCGAATTATCTACGCCGTATTAACGTTGACGGATGTTCCACTGTTAGCTTTGATCTTGGGAAGCTTTCTCAACTGGATCAGCTTTCGCAAAACGTGGCCAATCCCCGATGATCTTGTTATGCCACCGGCACCACTTCAACCAGATTAAGAAAATCGTTTTCTTAAGTATCCCGCCAGAAGAATCGAGAACCCAACAATACTTGCCCAACGGGTAGGGCCAGTTTCAAATACAATTGCCCCGTTAACGGCAATGAACAAGAGATAGCCGTAAACAATTCTGTTTAATATTTTGGATCGTTTGAGATAGCTGTTGGGACTTCCGACCCACCACAGCGCATCAGCCATCCAAATAATTACAAACAGATAGTTGAAATAAATACCAACGCCTACCGAGACCCCCATCATCCGTTGTGTCTGATTGGCAGTGTGTTCCCATGCCAGGTTATGATCAAAGCGATGGTAAAAACCCATCGTCAAACTGGCGTGTAGAAATGAAAAAAAGCTGCCCAGCAACCAGCTGGATCGAGCCAACTCGCTCCACGTTGGATGACTCATTCTTCTAAAAATCAAGATCGCGAGTGTGGCAAACATCCAAAGCAGCGAGATCCGGATCGACCACACCGACAGCGATGTTTCAAAGTCACTTACCGCAAGTACCACTGGGCACCTCTTCTACAATTAAGACGGCCTCGATCGTTTGCAAATTGTACCGAACGGTTCGTTCGTTAGGAAACATGGAATCAGATAGTGACACATCAGCGGATTAGAAGCATGGCTACCTAAGCCGTGAGCTTTGAGTTTTATCGCCTCTTAAGATCCACGCCTTATCAGTTCATTTGATTCTGGTTGAATGACTTCAATGGAATCCTACGGGGCCGTCATGGCGACGACCATTGGAGATGCACGTGAAGAATTGCGCAGTTCGTTTTCATCAATCGGGGGCGAAATGAGTTCAAACGTCGGCGGACATCATCCCATTTGTTCCATCTTTTACCAAATTTTTCTATTAGGAAACTTTCGCCGATTTGCTGCTTTCGTGTGGAATCCTATATCTCCCATCGGTCTGACGGAATACAATTGAATGTGTAGCTAGGTGATTCCATCCACGGTGGATGGGATTAGAGGGAATCCAGTGTGACTCTGGAACGGCCCCGCCGCTGTAACTGACGGCTCACAAGAGCACCCGAACTCGTTCTACTACCATTGCAGGTAACTGTGAGAAGGTTGACTTCGGGAAAGATGAAGAGATCCACGTCAGAAGTCAGAATACCTGCCTTGCTACCTACTTGATGATTCGTTTTGCGAGGGACGAACGAATGATCGCAACCGTTTAATTCAATGACCTCTTGCGTCGAAGCGCTCAACGTATGCGCGAAACTAGCAGTTCGGGTCTTGAATCGTTATCCAGCCGTTTTCGTAACCATGAAAAGGTCCAGCCACCGGTGCGCCTTTACGTTGGTTGAGTTACTGGTAGTGATCGCGATTCTAGGCATCCTAACAGCCCTATTGTTGCCGGCTATACAGTCTGTCCGTAACGCAGCAAACAGAGTCAGTTGCGCTAATCGATTGCATCAAATCGGAATCGGAATTCAGTCTTACCATTCGGCTCACGACCAATATCCAGTCGGAGGGATTGAACTGAGGCTGGGCTCCGATAAACGTTTGCGGCAGTTCTCGTGGAATCTTTTCCTTCTTCCGTATCTGGAACTGAATCATCTTTATCAAAGCGTGAATCGAAAAACGGCTTTTGACAGTGAAGAAAATCGCGAAGCGGCCGCCACAATCATCCCCGTATTTATCTGCCCCAGCGGAACTCGAGGAAGCCAATTAGCGTCTGGGCGGGGGCCTTCTGATTACGGCGGCATATTCGGAGAACGGATCACAAAACCGAACAATCCACCCGGTGGAACGATGTTGTATGACACCAAGCTTTCCAGCCGGGATGTGACCGACGGGACTTCGCAAACCATTATCGTCGGCGAGGACGTCGGTTTTCGTGACGGTCAATGGATCAACGGTCGGAACTTATTTGACCAAGCATTTCAAATCAACCAAGCGCCTTCATTCGAAAACGATTTACGCAGCGACCACCCTCAGGGCGTAAATGTGAGTTGGTGCGACGGCCACGTGAGCTTTTTAGCCGAGTCGATGGACCTGATTCCGTTGGCAGCGGTTTGTTCTCGATCGGGTGGCGAAACCGTCCAATTTTAAAACTGAAATCAAATTTAAAACATTCCATATCAAGCGAGAAACACCATGAAAAAATCTGCCCGGATTTCAATATTAGCGAATTCGAAATTCGCAAGCGGCACCTGGAGCATCGCCGTAGTTTTATCTGCCTTTTTGATGCTACAATCCCAAGTTTATGGCCAAACCACCGTGATTGATTTTGAGTCTTTGCCGGTGCCCGAGACTGGCTTTTTCAACGGAGACGTTAACGGAACCAGTCCTTTTCGCGATAACTTTCGAATTACTGGAACGAGAGATAATTTCGGGGAACCAGAAACGTTGCAACTCTGGTCGATCGGTGGAGTTGAATTCTTTAACGGCTACACCGAAGCATTCGGATCGTGGAATGGATTCAGTTGGTCAAACGTAGTCGATCCAACCACGCCAGGTTTTGCAAACCAGTACGCGTCCGTTGCCGGCGGTGGAAGTGACGGATCGGGCTCAGCGGTGGAAGGTGAAAATTATATTCTTTCATTTTCAGAAGATTTCAGTTATTTCAACCTACCGGAACTCGGCCGTGCGGAATCGATTGATATTACCAACTCGACATGGGCTGCGCTCGCCATGCGAGACGGTGATGGTCCTTCAAAAAAGTTTGGCGGTCCCACCGGAGATGACGAAGACTTTTTTAAAATTACGTTTACTGGGTATTCGCAGACCGACAAAACGGGTGCAGTTACCGGCGCGGTCGAGTTTCTGCTCGCGGACTACAGGTTTGAAGATAACTCGTTGGACTACATCGTAAATCAGTGGACGCAGGTCGATCTGACAGGTGTTGGTGACGCGCGTTCGATCGCTTTGACAATGGAATCGACAGATGTCAACAATTTTGGAATCGCAACGCCAGTTTACGCCGCTTTGGACAATCTCACCTTTACAAGTGTGCCGGAGCCAACTGCCACGGCGGTAATTTTGGCTGCGATGGCCATTTTCACTGGCCGACGTCGAAGGAGTAGCTAAGTTTTTCTTATTGTTAATCAAATGGATCGATTCCTAAATAGATTAGTTTGCCCAATTAATTGCGGTCGCCATTGTCCTTGCTGTATCGGGTTTGGGTGATGGCTTGCGATGTTCTTTGATGTCCCGCTCGGCAAGCGAGACGTACTACATCTACGAGCGGGACGTACTTGATCGGCGAGCGGAACTGGCCTCTGCGTGAAGACCTACTCAAGCCGCACGACGGGGCGTTGCGAGTGCCTCTCCGGGCATCAACTCAACGGAACCAAGGGCCGTTTGGCCTCGGAAAAATTTGATTTGGCTTTCCTCGATTTTCCACATCGCTCGAAACGGTCCCAAATCAAATCGGATTCCGCAGAAATGGTCTTGGTTTAACAAGTAAGTCTCTCGGCAATTTTTTCGATCCGCGTTGGAGAACCGACACAAACGCACCTGAGCTACTTCCCGTGCTCGAAGGATTGTTTCGAATAGATTGGGTTGAGTGAAACCTGCATCCATACAGGTTCTTTCGACCAATTGATCTTGGTTTATGCGAGAATTACCCGAATGACCCTCAAAGTCAGCCCATTTTACCTGGATGGAATTCGACCGATTTCTGCTGTATCAATTGACCGCCGCAGAATGGACAGGCGTCGCGAGGTGCCGGTATCTCGGCTGGATCGATTTTGGTTTCAGCCGAATCTTTGGTGGTTAGATTTTCCGTTGGGAAGTGACGCTGAACTGATTGAAGATAGGCTTTTTTCTGCAAATTGCTCTAGCCACCGAAACGTCGCGTAGGATGCATCCAGTCTCTGAAGAAGAGGCTTCCATTGCTCCGGGTGTAGAGATTGGATGCTGATGCATCGTCGCGTCTTGACCATCAACGCGAGCGATCATTCCGGAGGAAGGCATTCGGCAGGTTCAGTCGGCTGCAGATCCCTGCCAACTAACTTAGGTCTGACAATCTGTTAAACAGCAGATTCAATTACGATCACATCAATGCAAACGCGGATCTGCTGATGGCTGAAGTGGGGACTGGCAGCGATTTGGGCTGGATCGCATCACGAGAGACCAAAAACCCTCAAGAAAACAACACAATGAAAAAGAATGATCGCAATTCGATTAAGTTCAATGGTTGGGATCACCGAGCAACGCATGGAGGTTTGAATTAACGAGTGAAGTGGATGGTAAAATCGGCGATAGCCGACTATCCCACGGGGTGAGCAAATCCCAACGCGAAAGGTCGCTTATACTCAATCAATTGTTATTATCCGCACGACAAGGATACAACAAACCATCGTCATTCGATCACAATTTCCACAGACTCAGATTCAAATCGGGAGAGATTTACAGAGTCTGCTCCATGACACGTGTGATGTTGCGGAGTTACAGCAATCTTTTCTAAGCGAGGAAACTTCAGCATCTCGTCAAGCGTTGCTTGCGGCAATGTAAGATTACTAATCCGGAGCGTACGCACGAATTCACAGGAATGGTACGACGCGAATTCATCAGGCGAAACCATAGCCAAGTCATCAAACGGAAACTCAATCTCAACGACATGAGAATACTGTCGCGACAGTGACGCAGGAACAACCTGCTCAACCCATGCGGGAAGGCAACACTCGTCCTCGTACACGATGTCCAACAATTGTCTATCTATGGCCTCCAATTCGGAAATTGAGATACTACCGTGATAGCGATAACTCCGAACACCACAACCGATTGCGATTGCGATCAGCAACACCAAAAAGAGGACCTGCTTCAATGAAACTTTCATGGGCTTACTGAGGCGGATAAAGAATCCATGTAAGTCCCGGGTTTGGGGGCGAGTCGTTTGTTATTTTGCTGGTGACTGGCCCGAAGTCGATACCAAAGTATCGCATCATTTATTTCAACCCTCAAACCCAAGGATATTTCCATGAAGATTACCGCAATCGACCTCGGCAAGTTCAACTCGATGTTTTGCTTTTACGACACTATCACCAACGAATATTCAACTGCCTTGACTGCGACCAATCGAGGCTACTTTGAATCGGTATTCAAAAGCCAGCAACCGGATCTGGTGGTCGTCGAAGCTTGCGGCCCAAGCGGTTGGGGGAGCGATCTATGGGGCAAACTTAACTTCAAGATTATCGTCTGCTCCACCCACGAAGTCTGACCATCCAAGAGTTAAAAAAACTCTGCGTCTCTGCGGCTCTGCGTGAGTTTACTGGTATCGATCCGGGGGCCTTGCAGCGAATCAAACCGAACTGCAAATGACCTCGCATAGTCCTGTGGTTCCGATCGTTTTTTGAAACGCTGGAGAAAAAACAACCGAGAAAACTACATCATGCGGTGACACTGTTGGGCACCGCTCCTTCAAGCTCACCAAGCAAAGCAACTCACGCCACCGGTATTACAACACCAAACCAATGAGCCCTTTTAACCAAAAGAAAAAACTTAAATCTTCCAGAAAAACCTGTTGGACAAATCCGGGACTTCATAGTCGGCAGGGATCACCGAGCCGGAACCAGCGATCATCCACTTCAAAAACACGCCCAAGCCCGGATTAGCGTGCATTATATTGTTATTCGGCGTTTTCAGAGGGAGTCTGCGTATTCTGAAAGTTTTGCCACTGATTGCGGCAAACCTTGATTTTGTAAAGTCTCAAGGAATTCATCGACCTCCTTTGGTGGATTTTTGAGCCTCGCTCGCATTTCTCGCACGGCAGAAATCACACTCGGTGTATAGACTTCGATCATGTTGGAAATGAATTCGTCCGGATGTTCAGTATACAAGTCGAATTTGTCAAGCTCGTCCTCGTTAAAATCTTTGCGATTAAATGTGACAATTGAGTCAGCGTTAGATCTGATTGCTACTGCAACTACATGTCTATCGTCAGGATCTTTGAGTGTTATTGAATCAATCAGATCCTCGTATCCAGTCACCAAACTATCTGGAACAGCCGTGTTCATGCATGTGCAACATCGTTGTAGTTGTTGCTCTGTCAAATCCTCTCTGTTCTTGAGTAGATTTCGTGTCCATTCATCATGAATTTGTTGAGACCATTTGGCGCGATATAGTCCGTCAGCAGCGAGACTCAAGAGCAAGTCGCGCAAGGGAGCCGGATACAATACGCATGCGTCGAGGACAGCAATAGACCCAGACAATCTTTAGTACCCCATGTCCAATTCTTGCGATTGATTTGCCAATTCCTGGAGCGCCTCTTTACTCTTTTGTTCTTGCGATTTCTTATATTCCATCAAGTCACTGAATTTGATTCTGCGATTTCGCCCAACCTTGCGATGCAAAATTTCACCTAAATCCAAAATCTTATTTAGATATGGACGTGAGACATTTAGAATCTCTGCCGCCTGTTGAGTTGTTAATTCCTTGTCCATTGGAATTAGCGAAAACGCTTTGCCCTCGGACATCACAGCGAGTACACGCATCAAAACATTAAACACTTGTCGTGGAATTTCGATTGATTCATTGCCATCGTCGCGTTGGATCGTAACGCTCTCTGCGCTCGCAAATTCTTTGGCAAGTATTCGGCTAAAGTTTTTTGCTCGTTCGGTCTCTTCGTCGGTTGGAACGAATGTTTCGTCAAGAACCGCCATTTGTTTGTCCTCCTAGAATGCTACACATTCCGTTGCATTTATCTCCTGTTAAACAGTATGTCTTAATCGAAACAAAAGCAACGGACGAAACAGTCGAAACCAACGAAATATTCGAAAATCTCCATAGATGTTCCCGCAAAACCGTGGTGAACCTCCCGTTTTGGTGGAGTCGTTGAGATTCCTGAAGCGCCCGATGCGAGGAACGAGCAAGGAAACGAAGGTATCGAGACGACGGAGCTTTCTGTGGAAAGCTTGGAACGCGGCAACCGTACGATGAAATAACGACCCAAGAAAAGGCCAAACTACCAATCGACTAGACGTTCGTTTTTTATCATTCCGTTGCAAGTGGATTGTTTTCATCGAAATGATGTTTCAAGTGCAATTGGCCGCACGCAATCTGAATCACATAGCAGCGTACCACTCGAATCAAGCCGAAGCCGCATAACGGCAATGTTCACCAAGCGTCGTGGTAAAACGTGACTTCAAAACTCGCGCACCAACGACAATTTTGTGCAACGTATTGTTCAAGAAAGCCGCTTTGCGGCGTAGTTTTCTCAATCGCTATTGAGTGTAGTTCGCTGTAACGCATGCTTGTACTTTTCAGTCTATTTTGAAAAGGGACAATCTCATGCCAACGTATGACAATCTACCATCAGAGTCAGAGCACTTCAAAGG
>JBCCSJ010000013.1:0-39797 GCA_039200505.1 Planctomycetota bacterium
AACCTATTCGATGATTCCGCAAGCGTCGTTGAAGTCCAAACCGGTTGGAAATTGTTACGGCAATTCGGGCAATAACCAACGCATTCACCTGAGTCGGCGGTCGGGCCGATTTTTGATTGTTAGTTTTCTTCGCCGACCCGGTGATGCTAATTCGTTATCCTGCTACGGAGTTGACTTGACTGCGCAGGCATCAGACAGCATTGAGTACCAAGGATCGTGTTTCTCGATTTGCGGGGTGAACGGGCAGGGACTGTTGACCCCAGAGCACTTCGGCGAAACGCCTGTTATGATGTCAACCGCTTGTTGGCGAGGTTACATTTGCACATACGCGATTGAGGATTCACGCCTCCTCTTGAGTGGATTAATCTTCCGCAACGAATCGAACACATACGCGTCAATCAATGATGTAAACCCTTCCCGGAAAAACATCTTTGAGGCCGGGGAGTACGAGGGGCTGAATGAACCTTGCCCATTCTCAGGTGGTCTGTTGATTGCCGATGGATTTATTCGCGATCTTTATGTTCACATGGGGTTTCATCCCGCTTGGAAATTTGAAACTGTTCACGAACTAATTTTTGACAATGGAAAACTCATCAAGGAACGAGACTGTTCCGAATTTATGTCGCAAATCAGGCAAGAAATGTCTGGAAGCAAAATGCAACCGGATCATACCGACAGTCGGAAACGGATCGAAGAATGGGTCAAACAGACGTTTACCTTGGACTACAAACTATAGGTGGATCGCCGGATAAATCGGGTAGCCGCGAACATTACTGAACGCGGCCCCGACACCCCCTAGCATGCGGGCCCGCACTAGGCGGTTCTTCGAAGTGGAGCCAGATGGAACCACTGCTCTGCAATCGAAGGTAATCCCTGTTCCTTGAGCCAGTCGTTGGGCATCGCGATTCGCATTGCCGGCGTACGTGACATCCGCCAATAACCTTTGCGACTGATCCCGTGCAGGATCGCCAGGCGGCGACTGACACCAAGTTCGATTAACTTGCGGATTTTCGTCCGTGGATAACGCCACTGTTTCCAGTAACCCATCCGGATCCGACGACGAATCCACGTATCGAACTTGAGAAAGTCTTCCACCTGCTGTGCCAGAGCGAAGTAACCTGTCCAGCCGCGAAGGTATCTCCGCAGCTCGATCAAACGACGTTCCATCGAAACTCCCCGGCTGCGACCGGTGAGTTCCTTGACACGACGCTTGAAGGCTTGCAGCTTCTTCGGTGACACCTTGATCGTGGCACGTCGGCCCTTGAATTGAAAACCGAGATACTCGCAGCCCTCGGCTAGACCGTGAGAACTTTTGTCCTCGTTAACGATCAGCTTCAGTTTCTCTTTCAAGAAACGCTCGACCGAGTGGTGTACACGCTGAGCACTGCGTGAGCTTTTCACAAAGATCACAAAGCCATCCGCATAGCGAACGAACTTGTGGCCACGTCTTTCCAGTTCCTTGTCCAGAACGTCCAGTAGAACGTTGCTGAGAAAGGGAGAAAGAGGACCGCCTTGCGGTGTGCCTTCTGCGGTCGGTTGAACGACGCCCTCCACCATCACACCAGCTCGCAAGTAACGACCTATCAGCTTCAGCAGCTGTTTGTCACCCACGTGGCGTGACAGACAGTTCATCAACGCATCGTGATTGACCCGGTCAAAGAATTTTGAAAGATCAATGTTGACGATGTGGCGATAGCCTTGGCGGATCGTGCGTTGGACTTGCCGAGCGGCTCCATGGCATCAGCGCTGGGGGCGAAAGCCGTGACTGGAGTCCGAAAACGTCGGATCCATCAGCGGCGTCAGGATTTGTAAAATGGCTTGTTGGATGAGTCGGTCCATTACGTTTGGAATTCCGAGCAGACGCTCACCGCCATTTTCTTTCGCGATCACTTTACGGCGCACTGATTGTGGCCGATAAGTGCCGCTGAGCAGTTGTTGACGGATCTCTGGCCAGATCGCTCGGGCTTGAGATTCGAAGTCTTCGATCGTGACTCCGTCGGGCCCCGGGGCTCCACGGTTTCGCTTGACTTGACGCTAGGCTCGATCAAGGTTCGCGGTGTCAACAATTTGTTCCATCAGTTCATCGGTTGCAGCAGCTTCTACAACCGAGTCTTTCAAGGCTCGTTCTTCACCGGACGCTGGTGGTTCACACTCCGGACGGAGTGCTGCCATGACTTCGAACAGATCGACTCCGACGTCGGATTCGATCATGCCGGTCGGCGGCGTGCCTTCCAGGTTCAGCGATAACTGCTCCTTGTTCTTCAAAGTTCAGTCCTTCCTGTCGTCAGTGGCGTGTGACGGATCAGTACTATGACCTCGGCTGACTTCTGGAGAACACGAAGTCGCTTGCGCTCCGTCGTCCTGACTTTCGGGCAAGCCCTACTCTCAGGTACGTTCTCCAGATCTCCCGGGATAAGACGATTAACTTTCGCTGCACAAGCTCCCAATTTACCAATGCGGATATTCGAAGACGGCTTCGTGGTGATTGGCCCACTCGCCTGTCCGCACCGGCCTTCTATCGGGTTTCTGTTCGTAGCCTCGCAGCTTTGACGAGAAGATGGCTGACGACGATTCTCCGTCAGCTTACCGGCACCTTCGCAGGCTTCCTCCCCACGGTCGGTCACCCTTCCGCAGTTGCCCTCGTCTAGTATTTTGTCGATCGGTTTCAAAGTTGGTATACTTTCGACCTTTAGACCTTCAAATTCATACAGGGGACTTACACCCCATAAGTCAATCGCCATGACCGGCGTACCAATGGGGTAAACCTGAGTCGAGAAGCCTTTGCGTTTGGCCCTTAAGTCTACTGGCTATTTGCATTTATTTGTCGACCCGGTTACCCCGAGCATTATTCGCTTAACTCATATGAACTTAACTGGACTCATTTACTGCATTTGCACATTGGTTACGATCACAATGCTAGGATGCGGAGCAGACCGTTCTGAAACCGCGATAACAAGCAACACAACGAATTCGTCAAACGCAGGCACGCAAAATCAATCCTCTTCCCCAACTATGACCACTTCAGTTAACCTGAACGACGTGATCGAACACATTTATCCGTTAATCGACGAGGGCGGACTAGAAGCGTATCGGAATCTCTCGAAACCAGAACGCGTATTCTTTGCGACATGGCCAGCCGGCTGCGAGATTTGCAACGGCGGGTTTGCTCAATACTACCGTGATTCATATGCATTCGCTGCGGTTGATTGTCCTGAAGCGTATCGAACCATAGGCGCAGCTGAATGTGCTGACATCATCGAAACTGCCAACAAAAAATTCGGTGAATCCGGGCCTGCTAGGGATCGAGCCAAGAGAAAAGAACAGCTTGGTGGGATTGCTGCGACCGAGTTCGAAAAATTGGAGGATGCGTTCTATAAATGTGACGAGGATACAACGACCATGCTGGAGGAATTCGTCGCAGAGAATATCGAGCACTTTTCCGTTTACGCGGATCGCGTTGAATAACAAGGTGTCGCACAAGAAGTCCGGCTTGCGTGCTACTTTTTCTGCTTGCATGATCATCGTCCGGACTCGGTGAATGCTGACGACTATGAAGTCCCGGGTTTGTCAAATGGGTTTTCTGGAAGATTTGAGTTTTTTTCTTTTTGGTTAAAAGGGTTTATTGGTTAGGTTTTGGCATACCGGTGGTGTGAGTTGCTTCCCTCGGAGCCGCTCTCGGTCGCTCGCCAAGACCTTGGCGGCCGAAAGAAAGACGCAGATGCGTGAGCAACGAGTTGCTTTGCTTGGTGAGCTTGAAGGGAGTTTAGCCATGGGTGGTCCCACAACAGTGTCACCTCATGATGTAGCCTGCTCGGTAGTTTTCTCCTGCGTTTCAACAAACGATCGGAACGACACGACTATTCGAGGTCACTTGCGGTTGTGTTGATTTGCTGAAAGGCCCCACGGATCCATACCATTTCACGTTCGTTCGATTGGAATCGCTCAAAGGCGATTAAGTGCTGGGTGTTAAAAAGGCTCGTGTCGCTTTTGCCAACAACACCAGCCGAGATAACATCAAATAGCATCAGAAGGTTTTTAAAATTAGCTTGCAGTTTTCCATAAAGTAAACTCACGCAGAGCCGCAGAGACGCAGAGTTGTTAAACACTTGAATAGTCAAACTACTTCGTGGGTGGAACAGACGATGATCTTGAGGTTAAGTTTGCCGCAAAGATCACTCACCCAACCAATTGGGCCGCAAGCTTCGACAACCACCGAATCCGGCTGGTGACTTTTGAGGACCGATTCAAAATAGCCCCGATCGGTCGCAGCCAGAGCGGTTGAGTATTCGTTGGTGGCAGTGTTGTAAAAGCAAAACATCGAGTTGAACTTACCGAGGTCGATTGCGATAATATTCGTTGGAAAATATCGTTGGGTTTGAGGGTTGAAATAAATGAAGCGATACTTTGGTATCGACTCCCGGCCAGTCACCAGCAAAATCGCAAACGACTCGCCCTCAAACCCGGGACTTACATGGATTCTTTATCTGGCTTACCCGAAAAACCAATCAAGCTCAGCGAGTAGCGATGGCAGAATCCTCAACACCGCCGAATAGTGTCTTAAATCGACGCTGGTTCGCATTGGGCGGAACTGCAAGTGTGCTGAGTGCCGCAATTTTCGGATGCTGGATCTGGCTTAACTCCGATCCTCCGTTCTCACAGCAACAATACGATGATGGATATCTTCAAGCATTCAGGATGAATATGACCGGGCCAGCGTACATGGACTACAAATCTGAATTTTGGTCAATGCAGCAGGGATTCGATGATGCCATTTCTGATTTCAAACGAATTTACGAACACCCCAATGTAGGTCCGTTTACCTACTCCAGAGTCGACAGATTTCGTGATGTGCTTTCTCACATTGAATCAACTGATTTACTTGACCCGAATGTCAAGGATCGTATTCTAATGCAACTGAGAACAGATTTGTCCGAATGGGGATCCGCCACCGAAACAAAAAACGATGAATAGCGTGTTGCTCTTGCATGCGTATGCTTTGCATATGTACTTCTTTTTGCCGGTCACAGAGTAGCTCCGAATTATCGTTCCTGCTGGATCCTGCCCAAGGCTTGTGCATGTCTGAAGGCAATACGGTTTGCAGCGTTTCGACGACTAAGTTGGTTCAGGGAAACCTGGGTGTTGGCGTGGAATAAGCGACAACAACTGATGACACACAGGAAGTCGAGTGATACCTAAAAAACGATCCGTATCACGAGTCGCCAAAAGACGAGAGAAACGATCTGGAACCAAAAGCCTGTCGCCTTGTCGAGGCTTTGGGTTCATTTTGGGCTTTTCCACGGATTGGCATCCGTGGCTACAAACTGTCGTCCCTTGCGGGACTATCCATCTCGCCTCCTGTCGCCTTGTCGAGGCTTTGCGTTCATTTTGGGCTTTCAATCCACGGATTGGCATCCGTGGCTACAAACTGTCGTCTCTTGCGGGACTATCCATGACGAAAATTATTAGCAGCTTTTTTCGCTTTTTTACTCGTCACCGTTTGTGCTCTGGTCGTTGCCGCTTACTTTGCCTGCTGGTCAGTAGTGCGAAAGGCAATGTTCGATGCTGCTTTAGGACGTGCAATTTTTGATTCTTTGTTTGAATATGCTTTGGGAGTTTCTGGCGAGGACACAGGGCAACGCCCCGAAACTGCCAAGATTGCGACCCACCTGTCGCGTGAAGAGGTCGAGAAAGTGCTAAATAATGCGGCCCAAAAAATACTTTCCGACGAACCACCTTCAACCAAATGGGCTGGTCCGTTGTTTTGGCTTGCCAAACAGATTCAGCGAATTTCCATTTGGGCCACCGTAAAAGTCATCGTCAAATCTTGCTCAAAAGATGGAAAATCTGTCAACATGTTTGAATTACGAGATCGGCTCGCTTCCACGATCGACGATGGCGTAGTGATATTTCTCAAAAATTATATTTTTCGAATTGCATTTGCAGGAATTAGTGCGGCCAGCTCCATCTCAATCCTTTTGGCTTTGGGAATCCGGCAAATTCCGATGTAACACGACAAACCGTGTTGAATAATTTTTCGCCAAATGCGGCTGAACAGATATTGCGAGGTGTTCCTTCCGGCAGAAGGAACCTACAAACATTTCTAAATCAGATTTTGTTCTTACCATCGGTTTGGATATCGCGAGGTGTTCCTTCCGGCAGAAGAAACCTACCAACATTTCGAATTCAGATTTTGGTCTTACCATCGGTTGGGATATCGCCAGGTGTTCCTTCCGGCAGAAGGAACATACCAACTAAGATAGATTCGAGCCTAGGTCTGTCGGAAAGATTGCAGACCGGTAAGCTTTTGCGTTAGCCGGTTACTTTGACCGGCAATTTGTACCACGAATTTTGCAGATACCCTTTAGCGTTCCAGGGAACTCGATACGGCATGAATCCGCCGCTACTATCCTGTGCTCGCAGCAAGATTTTAGTGGTTCCAGCACCGATTTTTGCCTTCGCTTCCCATAGTCTCCAACAATACTCGGAGTTTCCACCAACCAAATTGGCTTTTGTCCATGACTTTCCATCATCGGAAGAGACTACTACATTCGAGACTTTCGACCCTGGTCGTCCCGTGGGCAACACATACCCTTTGAGATCCACGGGTCCAGGTGCAAGCTCAATGCCCGACTCGGGAGGTGCGATCGCTCCGTTGATCGGGTATCGGTAAATCGGACCAGATTCCGTCCAATCGATAGGGTCCGTTTTTTTAACTAACTTGTAGGCGGTCGCCAAATAATGATTCGGTGATGGTTGATCGCTAACGATAATCTTTCCCAGCCACTTTACGCTACGTGCACCGATATATCCGGGTACAACGGTTCGTAATGGAAATCCGTGATCTGGCGTCAACTGTTTTCCATTCATCTGATAGGCCAGCATAGCCCCCGGATAATTCCCTTTGATCATTGCCTTCTCGATGGGAATTGAGCCGCCGAATGGAATGATGGTTCCACCTTTTTGAATCTGATCGAGACCTTCAAACCAGACATGTTTGGCTTGTTCTTGAATTCCGACCTGCTCCAGCAGATCTGCCAGAGCATACCCGGTCCAAGTCGCATTACCGATTGCACCAGCGGTCCATTGAACTCCCCCTACTTTTCCGAACTCGTTAAATTCGGCTCGTCGATTTCCGGCACAGGTCATGGTGGCAGTCATCGTTTGGCTGGGCATCTTAGCCAGATCGCCAAATGAAAAAGTCTTGGGATTAGTTACCGCTCCAGTGACTTCAAGACGAAACTGATCCAGATCGATCTTTGGATTGGGTGCGTGAGATCGGACGTAAAAATGCTTGACCGGTGTTAACCAGGATTGGACAAGGTTAACCAATGACGGTTCACCATTTCGGGGATCGTTGGTTCGGAAAATAAGCTCTTTCCCCAAGGGATCCTGGGATTGAGCCAATAAATCGCCCCCCTGCCCGATTGCCGCAGTCACAGCGATTCCGGTAGTTGCGAGCAGCATTTGACGCCGGGAAACATCGATTCGATTCATGGCAAGGCCTCCTTACTTGTCCGAAGATAGCGGTCGATCTAAGTTCAACGCACAATTTAAAATCGCATTTTTCCGGACCCATTGCAAGCCAACGACAAACCTGGGTGAGTCAATTCAGGCCTTTTTACAACCCAAAAGATCCAGTTAGCTTCGGCGAAGCCGAGTATTTTCGATCACCGCTGGGCGATGCGACTGGTCCCATCCGCATTCCCGTTAAGTTTGATTTGGTAATTTTCGCCAGCAGTCATATTGATTCGCCGGACCAACCGGAGCGTTTTACCTTGATGCTCGTACTCGACTTCTATCTCGTAGTCATTCCAAGTTTCACCGGCGCGTATGCGTTTGGTTTCGAAAGTACGGACCGTACCCGATTTTTTTCCAGCTGACGTACCCGCAAGAGTAACCTGTGCTTCTTCCGGTACTTCGAGTTCCAAACGTGTCACCATGGTTTGGTCAAAATCAAACTCGATCTTCTTTTCAGTACCCGCCTTCAAGGTCACCTTCTGACTTAACGTTCGTTTCGAGTCGTCAACTTGTCGCACTGCGGTCACATTGTAAGTGTATTGATGCCCCTCTTTGAGCCCCTTCGAGACATAACGACGAAGTTCGCCTGGTGTTTGAGTCAGTGTCCCGTTGATGTAAACCTTGGAATCGGCGGGGAGTTCAATTTGCAAGATAGCATAGGTCGGCTGAATCGACTCGATCGAGGTTTCGTCGGTGTCCTCAGGTCCCGGTTGGCTATTGCCTGGTTCACCCGCTGGCGAAGGTACAGTGCCCTGCCCCGGCAAACTGTTTCCTTCCAACATGCTGTCGATCGAACCGCCGTTTTCAATTACGCCAGGTTCGACCGGCATCGTAGGAACGTAGCCGTCGTAGTAGCCATTGGGCGATGCAATCGGATAACCTGATTCGAATCCGTAATCACCTACCGGGTAGTTGCTTTCGGTGATGATGTTTCCACCCATCGTTGGGGCTGAGTAATTCGAGTGGGTGGTGATTACAGGCTGGTGAATCTGATGATAGAGGGGTTGGACGTGGCCGCCGCTTGACCCATGCGAAGAATATGAATATGCGAACCCACCTCCGCTTGATCCCCCGCTGGAACTACCTCCCGACGATCCGAAATGGTGTCCTACCAGTCGACCACCTAAAAATCCGCCGCTACTGCCATAGCCACCGCGACTTCCGAAGCCGCCGCTCGATGCGTAGTAACCTCCACTCGATCCGCCAGAAGAACCATGCGATGCATGAAGCGATTGAAGCCGCGAGCCGAGCCGACTGAGCAGGCTTCGAACGGGGCGATGAGAGAATCCACCACTGCTGCCACCGCTGGAACCCCAACTTCCATGACTCGAAAACCCACCGCTCGATCCGCCCCAGCTTCCGCCGCCCGCCCAGGCATTGTTTTGAGTCAAGGTTCCAAGCGAGCCTGCAATCAGAATCGCGAACACCGCCGAACCAAGTGAATATCGAAACGGATTTGCCAGTTTTTGTAACATCGAAAGGTCCTAATCAAGATGCAATCACAAAGCTCAAGGCTAATCAGGCCGTCGACTCGATTCAACCACTGAGGGTTGGAATTTGTTGCTAGGGCCGCCTTGTAACCCATTAAGGCGGAAATCTTCAGCTTCCCGTGTGGCAATTTCAACGGAAAGCTGGCCATTCAGGAAGCCGTCTCAATTTTTTTTCTATCTTGATTGGGCGGACGATCTTATTCAAACCTGCCGATCATGTTTCCATCTGACCGGTGCCCCAGATCGGACATCAGTTGAGGCATGGTTGTATTGGACAGCGCACGAACTGAACCATCGGCAAGGGTGGCTTGGACTATGCCTGGGTGCCGGGAACCGAACCCTCCGACGACGGTAGGCGGTTTTGGCCCCCCTGCCCCGCCGTTAAACCAACGGTCTCCGTAATCCGACATCGAGCTGGTGTTTCGTAGACTCGACCTCGTGCCCGAAGCCCAACCCAGACTCGCGGTTTCAGGAATCATTTCAGCCAACAAAATCGTATTGCTCGTTCCGTCGGTAATCTCAGATAAAATCACCTCGCTGTTAAGAAAAAGTAATCCAGTGTCAGCGCTGTCGATCTGTTTTTCGACGTGATGATGACACCCGGCGTAGTTCGTCAAAGCCGCGGTTCCCGCCAAATTAATCTGAGCTTCAAAAGAGGGACACAACAGAAGCGGGATTTCGACCTGACGAGCCGGTGCATTCGGAGGAGCATAGGTTCCAAGCGTTTTGTCGAAATTATTGGCAACAGGAACCTGTTCGATATAGACCAGCAGGTCCACGATAAAACTGACGTGTTGGCCTTTTGGTAAATTGACAATCGGGCCCGGGGCACTGTCAGTGACTCCGCAGGGCAGTCTTTCGTAAGAGTATTCAAAGTTATGAACGGCCAAACCAAGCTGAGCAAGGTTGCTCGCGCATAGCGTTCGCCGGGCAGCCTCTCGGACCTGTTGGACCGCCGGAAGCAACATCCCAATCAGGATCCCGATAATCGCAATCACAACGAGGAGTTCAACGAGTGTAAAACCGCTACGGGGAGATCTTTTCGTTTGCATCTTTATTCCCAAAACTATTCTTGTTCCATTCCTTTTTGATTCCAATTCACCACTCTTGACCGTTTGACGGGCTGGTTTGAATTGCCATTGAGCACCACTGAAACCTCTAACTGTCCACCGACCGTCGCATCCTTGTTCACTTCGATTTGAATTTTAACTGTGTCGATTCCGGATGGCGGGTTGGTCAGTTCAAATTCTTCGCCTTGGTAGTCTGGGTTTTCAGCCAGTCGAGATAACGCCAAATTCGTTACTCCTTCGACAATCCACTGGGCCTGCTCACGATTGGTATCTTTTCGAATTTGCCTGCGATATCTTATTCCTGTTTCAGTAAGCGACGTGAGAATCAATGTGGCAACGACCATACAAACAATCGCTACCGTCAAGTAAGCTGCCCCTGTACGAGGGCGCGTTGACTTGTTCATTTTTTGACCTCTTGGACGCTATTGTCATTGGCATCTGAATCCGGCGTGTCTTTCCCCTGATTGCCGGGCTCAGCTTCGACCGAATTCAACCTGCCTGGCGATCGTCGCGGGCTTTTCCCAGTTATTTTTAAAGGGCCGGAACGAACGCGAAAAACTGCCCTCGTTTCTGGTTGACTCTGCTTAACGGAAACGGGTGGTACGAAAACAACAGTTAGGCTCATCCATTCCGGCATTTCCGAATCATCCCACCTAAACTCGAAACCATTTTCGACATGAAACAAGTTATTGGATGCAGGAGTTAACTTTTCATTGGCCTGTGGTTTGCCGATCACCGATGCATACGTTTCCCGTTGTAGCTTTCTTGAGTCGCTGGAGATTTTGTACTGGATCGTTTCCCCATCACCTACCAAAGTCAATTCGTTTGACGCGTCTACAAAACGCATTTCACCAGCGGCCCGAAGATCTTGTCGAATTTGAAACGACAGCTGGACAAGTCGGCGATTTTGCCTTTGGTTCAACCGCGACTTGGTCGCTTGACCGAGTATCGTATGAAGCCATGAGACAGAAACCAGCAGCAACAATGCTCCAGCCCACATAAAGACCAGCATTTCTATCATCGAGAAACCGGCTCGGCGATCGCCGATTTTAAAAAGAACTCGCCCTGGTCGCCGCTCAAATTCGCTAAGATTCATCACCGCCCTCGATTTGGGTTGAATCTAGCTGGCCATCCGAAACGTCTTTGCCATCATCCAATCGTTCAACAACCCAACCGGATAATTCAATTGGTTTGCCAGGATATCGTCGATTCCAATCCAGCTTTAAGACTAAGCGGTTGCCAATTTCATCGGCAAGTAATTCTCCTCGAATAACGACACCTTTTAAACGCCGGGAAGTATCTTCGCCCGCATTAATTTCACCCAACCTCCTTTTGACTTCCGTTACCGAATAACGAGTCAATTCATCAAGTTGGTTTGACAGTTCATTGATTGCCAATTGATGTTGTTCGATATCCCTCCAAATGAACTTAATTTGAATGGCCATCGTTGTTACGAACATCGCAACCGTGGTCAGTACAGAAATTGTGACCATGATTTCGAACGCGGTGACCCCATTTCGGCGAAAACCGGTTCCGACGAGCCTTTCACACCTATTTTTGGTTTCAATTTTTTTCATGGGTCAACTCAAATCGTAAATCAACCGTGTTAAAAAACTGACCACACCGATCGCCGTCATCAAAACAATGACGGCCAGGACAAGATTCCCAATCGAAATCAGGGCTCGTATTAGAATTCCGACCCGTTTTCGATTCCGTTGTTCTCGATTGATGGCTGACCAATTCAAAATCCATTCCGCCGTAGATGGATCGCTTACTTGGCCAAGGGCCAGCGATTCTTTTTTATCAATCAAGCGCACTTTAGCCAGAGCACTCCAAAGACTATCCTGATTCGCCAATCCCGTTTTAGCTCGGTCGATTCGACTAAATAATTTCCGGAACTGGCGACAACTAGCTAACTCGTCCAAAGCATGAAGGTGGGAAGGAGTATGATTCAACGCAATAGCAAGAGATTGCCGAAACTGCGTGGCCTTGACCGGTCGCACGTCTTTCCACTTCAATGGGCTAAGCAATTGGAAGATTTCCCAAATTTTTGGCAAGAACAAAAATCCACAAATCAGTAACACTGGCAGGGATAAAAACCAGTATTCCGAAAATTTCCCCACGACCGAGACGTAGATTCCCAAAGCCGGAGGTAGATCCAAACCAAACTCTGCCAAGATTTTCATAAACTCGGGAATAATTTTGAGCAGCACGAAAGTGCTAACTCCAACGATGAAGACAGCACGAATTGCGAAGCCGGCGATCATAGTCGTTAGTGAATAATCGAGTTCGCTCCTGACGATTGCCAACTGAGGACGATCGACGACAGAATCGAGAAATTCATCAACAGAATTTTGTTTCGCAGCTAATTGCAAAGCAATCAAAACCGTCGGAGGAAGTAGTTGGTCCGACTTTCTTAAAAGCTCGACGACATCTTTGCCTTGATCGCAACCGTCGGCCAAAGCGCTTAATCTGCGGGATTCTTTTCCCGTCTGCTCGCGCGATAATTCTCTGATGAACCCTCCCGGATTGAAGTCCGATTTTCGAGCCAAAGCGATTCCCGTAATCAACGTCGCTTCGAGGTTGTTACAACTTTGCAGAATTTTAACAACCTCTTCATCCAACCAACCCTTGGGTTGCCATTGGTTCAATTCAGTTTCGGTGATTTGCCGATTCACGATCAAAACCCCGTCAAACCACTGATCAATTGAAGCATTGGCAAAAACAAAGCCAAAATAAGCATGAATACGACACCACTGACCATGACTAACATTACCAGCGAAAGCCAATGAATCCACCATTCGCTTACTGAACGATTTCGATTCCAGTAGTGAATCGCAGTCGTTTGCAAAAACCGGCTTTTGCTGTCGTCGTTGATATTCATCACGTGATTCAACAGGGCAAAATCACGGTTGGAAAAATAGACTCGTTTCGTACTAGAACGATTTTCAAATTTTGCCCAGTTTCGACTACGGTCCGACAACTGCTGGATTCTGGTTCTCTTGCCTGCCAATGCAATCGCGTCGTCAAAACTTAGGCCCGCCTCAAGCAGAAGTGCCTGATGCCACGCCCAGTCTGCCAACGCGTATCTTTTTCCAATCAGTCGCTGCTCGAAAAAAGACGAAAGCGAATTTGATTTCGACGCTGTTAGTATCCAAATCGTAACCACAAGCCCCCCGATGACCAGCATGGCAATCGGCCAGATAGTGCGAACCAATTTAGCGATTCGAAATGCGACCACGGTAATGACAGGAAGCTGGATCCCGAATTCTTCGTAAGTAGTTGCAAATTGAGGTGCGACAAAGGAGCTAAATAAGACCACCATGCAGCCAACAGCGACCGTGACTAACGCTGGGTAAATCAAGACCTGAAAAATCCGTTTAGCGACACCGTGTTCTCGACTTAACCAGAAAAACCCTCGTCGCACAATCCGAGTCATTTGGTCGTCTGTTAGCTCTGTTTCTTGTGTTTTGAGTTGTTCGCACAACGGCAAGCACAAAGATATGACATCAGGTTGCATATAAGCTTCGTCGACATCTCGGTCGGACTCGAAAAAGTGTAGCACTGCAGCCAAACGTTTCTGATTGGGTCCGGGAAGGGAATCGGAAATCCGTTTTATCTGATCCGCAAACGCCACTCGATGGGCCATGATTCTGGGCCAGTATTTCGCGATTCCATTATCCATTGGTTCCGGTTCCTAACCCGACACCAACGATATCGTAAAAAAGAGAAATAATCGGCAGATACAAACCAATGCTATAAACCAGCGTCACAATCCCGCCCACTGAAAACACGAGAATCAGAGGAAGCTTTTTTCGGAGCCCTTCAAGCTGCACCGCCGCAGTTTCTGAAAAATAATGGGCTGCCATAGTGAGCTGGTATTCGTCCCCGTCGATTGACTGTACGTTATCAAATTGATCGCTTGGTAGGCCTACCAACTGGCATGCGTGCTGGCTAGCGGTTTCGCCATCGACCCCCGTCAGAACCATGGCTTGGCAAATCCGGCAAGATTGAGCCAGGAGACAGTGATTGAGAAATTGACGACCACCCAGCAGCATCCCCAACCATCGAGCCCCACCTAGAACTATAAAAACCAAAGTGAGAACCATAAAAACCAGCAGGCCTACCACGCCTGCCTGGAAATAGGGTAACAAATCGATTTGATTCGAACGAACTCCGTAACTGGCGATTTTCAGATCCGCCGTCAACAAACTAAATTCAGGCAGCACGTAAACATAAAAGATGGTCAATCCAAACGTAGCAGCCGACAAAACTAAAATAAAATAGAGAAAGGACCACCTTTGCACTTGGTCTATTTTTCGAACGGCTTCGTTGCGAGCAACCAATCCTTCCAAAACCGGTTTCATTTTTCCCGTCAAAGAATGGACCTGGAGAGCCACTTGATAACGATTCGGCAGATCATTTTTGTCATTACCAGTCTTGCTACGCCGTTCTAACTGGTCCAATTTTTGGGTCGATACACCACGAGCGAAGAAACCGACACGTGGCCTAAATTCAAGTGGAGCCCCTGCCAGAGCAGCTGCCTTGAGATCATTGTAAAAGGATTCAGAATTTTCCACTTGAATGTTAAATCACAGGGCCTGAAGTTCGTTTGTGTTACTTTTCTACTTTGGAAATGGATAGATTGTCAAATTGAGCAATGCCTGTGGCTCCGAACAACCCAATTCGCACAATCCCCTCCCGGGCCGCATTAGGGACGCGAACCTTGCGAGCCATCGTTAACCAGGACTTGGTTCCACGATGCGGGCCTAAACGATAAACAGCCAACTGCTCCCTTTCATCATCGTAAAAAGAGATCGTCGCTACAGGCAGGTCCAACGGATGGGGTCCGGCAATCACATTTTCGCACGCAAAACTCATCTCGAATTTTAGTAGCGACACCTTTTGGCCGTTAATGGAAAATCCTTGCATTAGTTGCGACAGTTGTCCGGAATTACTGTTTTTGAATTCCACGAATGATTGTCCGCTGGGCGCCTCTCCACTTTCAAGCGTCATTTGACGCTGATAATACCAGCCCTTGGCAAATCCATTTTCGTCCAGCCCTTCCTCAAAATCTCCGTTGACCAGTTGAGGATTTTCGGGATCTGGAAGGACTCGTCGGTTGTCTTCGGCCGTCCCGGTCATCGGAACAAACAGGGTGGGTCGCAGGGCTTTGCGAACCATTTTCCCATCAGTTTTTTGCATCAGATACAAGGTCTGCTGATGACGTTCGCCCATCGGAACGATGATCATCCCCCCTTCTTTCAATTGATCCACCAAAGGTTGAGGAATATCTTCCGGTGAACATGTAACAATAATTTTGTCAAAAGGAGCGTGTTCAGCCCAGCCTTTGTAACCATCACCGATTTTGGTGAATACGTTGTTGTATTTTAGTTTTTTCAAAACCTTAGCCGCTGACTTCCCAAGCTTCTCAACAATTTCAATGGAATAGACCTCATCCACCAATGGACTTAAAATCGCCGCCTGATATCCGCTGCCAGTTCCGATTTCCAAAACACGATCCGTTGGCTGGGGATCCAGCTCCTGGGTCATATAAGCGACGATGAAGGGGGAGGAAATCGTCTGGCTTTCACCAATTGGGACACCAGCATCCAAATACGACATCGTCCGGCGAATTTTGCGAGGCACAAATTCATGCCGCTTAGTATTGAGCATTGACCGGATGACCCTGGGGTCCTTGACCCCTGCCCCTTTAACAGCAACGTTCACCATCTGTACACGGCGCCGCGTAAACTCTTCTTCCGTTTGTCCAGAACAATTTGGGGATCCGCTAAATTGAAAAATCGACGTTACCGTCAAAACCACTAAAAACAAGTAACTTCGGTTCATAACTCACTCGAATAAGTTCCGCCCCAACTAGAATTCGATCTGCGATCCGCAAATGATGGCCGAAAGATATAATACAGAACCGCCTACCAAGGATCGCTACGGTCCAACGAGCCGCTTCGAATCGTTTTCGATTATAAGCGCACTGCAAGCGGGTATTCCATGCCGGGACGAAGCAATCTTTTTCGAATCCGTTGATCTTTCTATTTTCAAGCGTCGAAAAGACTAGATAAAGTGCCTTTGCAAAGCGTGTCTTTACCACAACATTCCAACTGCGAACTGGCGTAAAAAAATTCAACTTTTGGCACCCTTTAAAAAGACACACTGATGTCAGACTTTCAAAACACTAGCCAAAATCCAACTGACGGCCTGGAAGATTACCGAAAAGCTCTTCCCTTTGTTCTTCCGCTGTTCGTTCATCTTTTACTGGCTACGTTTTTGACACCCGATGTCGCTGGCTCGTTTGAAGGGAATGGTTTCGAAAACTCGATTCGGCCCGAGATGACTGCCGAGGCATGGACGTACATTGGCCTTTTGGCAACTCAGGTCGTAGCTGCCATTTTTTTGGTTGTCATTTTTCGTGAACCAATTTTTAAAAGCTTTCCGCTTCGATTAAGTTGGTGGTCTGTTTTAATCGGAACCGTTGGCTTTTTCGTTTGGATTGGAATCTGCTATCCGCAATTAGAAGGCCAAGTGCTCACATTGCTTGGATTTGATTTCACCCGCCCCGCCTTCAATCCATTCGATATCACTGATCCGGCGATCCGCACTCTTTTTCTAGCCGTACGATTCAGCGTACTTTGCCTTGTTGTGCCTGTCATTGAAGAATTGCTGGTCCGAGGCTGGCTGATTCGATGGATTGAAAGCCCCGATTGGGAAACGGTCTCGTTAAAGGAGCTTTCTTGGCGAGCACTGATTGCGGCCAGTATTTACGGAGTCGTTGCTCATCCGATGGAGGCGATTGCTGCGTTCGTTTGGTTTGGGCTGGTGACTTGGATGATGAACCGCAACGGCAACTTCTGGGACTGCGTCGTCGCTCACGGCGTCACCAACCTGATCCTCGGACTCTATGTCGTCAATATGGGACAGTGGCACCTCTGGTAATCCGCCTGCTGGTCTGGTTGATGAGGCTTAAGTGAGGAATTACAAGTGCCTGAACTTATCCCTCACTTACGTATCGGGTTGTGATTTGAAGTGCGATGCAGTAGAAACCGCGGCCGCCAAATTATAGTCGGGCAATATCCATGTTGGTTGAACGTGCACGATCGGGTGGCATCCTGTTTGGGTAAACCAAGTATCCCTCACTCACGTATCGGGTTGTGATTTGAAGTGCGATGCAGAAGCAACCGCGGCTAACGCCGACCGGCTAATGCAATCGGGTTGTGGCCGATGCTTTGAAGCTTACCCTTTTACCTAAGAATTACGGTATCGGGTTGTGAGCGAAACTTTGACGAGTCCTACGCTCTTCAACTTCAATGCCGCGCTGAGCTTCGTATAGCTCGTTTCCGTTAGTTGTGAGTGTTTTCAAAAAAGGCGTTGGACGGGAAAGAATGTTGTTGACAAACCCAAGAACCAAAAATAATAAAATGTGTCCCTGAGGAATAATTGAAACGTCGTGGAACATACCGTTAATAAGGTAGACCGTCAAAACCACTAAACCAAGCAAACCCGCTTGCCGAGCCCAGAGATCGAGCCCATTGGACAACCAAACTTTTCGGCAAACGATCAGCATGACCACCAACATTCCCACCAGTACCATCACGCCTACCAGACCTGTTTCGGTTAAGTAGGCAAGAAAAACGTTATGTTGCGTCAATGTGCGTGTAATGGTCAATGGTTGCCCCGTTTTCGGGTCTCGCAAGTAAGGATACTTGGCATCCGGATACTGCCCGAATCCGACTCCGAACCACGGCCGGTCCTGAAACATATTCCAAGCGACTACGGCAAACATCGGTCGCATCTGGGCTGAAATCTCCATATCTGCGGCGGAAACTTCTTTGTCTCGCTTGAACGAGAAAATCTTTTCACTAACGACCGGAAACAAAGCAATTGCTAGAACAGTACTGGCAACAATCATCGCGCCCTTTTGCCGACGGCTGGATGGCAAAAAAATCACCAGACCGCACACAGCTATCAGCGAAAGCCAAACCGTTCTGGTGAGTGTCAAATAGGCACCGGCCGCGAATAGCAACGACAACACTACAATTGCCACACGATGCTTGACCGACTTTGTTCTTGGCCAAAGCATCAAGGTGCAACAAAAACTGACGGTCAAAAATAATCCGTTGGAAACCGGATTCAAAAATGGGCCACGAGCCCGTCCTAAGAATTCTCGAAAGCTCGACGTCATGATATATCTTGGAAAAATCAAGCTTTGCATGCCTTGCGTTTCCGCAATTGCAACGAAAGCCAGATAGACTCCAAACCCGATCATGACTCCGAATAACCATCGCAAAGTGTTTGCTGAAATGGGAACATTGCGTGCCAAAAAGTAAAGCCCGACTGGCATCCAGTTAAAAAAAAGCAAACGCGAGGCTGGCATGTTCCCCAACGTGGTCCAATCATGCGTCAACGTACTGATGCTGAGAACGCTGATCCAGAGTAGAACCGCGATATCTAGCAGGTTCAGTGGCAAATGACGCTGCCTACCCGATATCAACTTCCAGCCCCACCAACCGATCATCGACCCCAACAAGATTCGATCAATCGTGACCGGAATTGGCCCTTCGATAGCAAAAAAATCACGCCCGATCACACTGCCACTAACGACGACAATAGTACATCCGATCCCCATCCAATCCTGCGATGGAATTTGCAGATATCGATATGCCAGACAGGCAACCAAAAAACAGAGGCCAAGACCAGTGAAAATTAACAATTCCATGGATGCAAAAGGGATCGCCCTTCCTGATCAGTCCACGTCAAACGTCATCGTCGATAATGAAGCCGATTTGCCAGCGGCAACATCCTCGACAAGTAGTTCCAGGCGATACTTTCCTCGCTTCAGATGATTCAGTTGAATCGGAAAATACATATAAAAATCCCGTCGTTGATTTCGCACCAGATCTTGGACGATCGGGTATTCCAATTGCTGAACTACCCTTCCCTGTTGGT
This sequence comes from Planctomycetota bacterium, assembly GCA_039200505.1. Taxonomy (GTDB): domain Bacteria; phylum Planctomycetota; class Planctomycetia; order Pirellulales; family Pirellulaceae; genus Mariniblastus. The sequence continues at coordinate 19,040 of JBCCSJ010000013.1, forward strand.
CGTAAATCGCAAAACTTCCTTTCAACAGCGTTTCAAACTGATTGGCCATGCCTTTCGATTGCTTGACCTGGGATTGGAAATTTTCGACTTCACAATACAGCAGCAACTTTTGATCGGATGCAAACAAGTTATCTTCGAAAGGACGAAACTGCCCGAACCCGATGACCTCACGGCAAAACGCTCCGTTGGTCAATTTCAGGTTGGCAATCGACTGCAACCTTTCCACCGCCTGCCTTAGATGGTCCAGAGTTTCCATTGCCACCTGATGTCGAGACAGATCAGACCTTGCACCCGAATTAGACTCGAGCATCAACGAAAGAGCATCCAATTGATGATTCCAAAACTCTTTTTCATCGCCGGACCATGAATTTTCGGTTTCTCTAAAATTGATAAGCTGCTTTTGAAGCACCTCGATCAGCCGCAGATTCACTTCATGTCCGTTACGGACGAGCGGATCGGTTTCCTTTTGAATTTGATTCTCGATATCTTCGATGGAACGCTCGATTTGGACCGAAATCGGAATCGTTTTTTCGATGACCTGAACTGTGGGAGCCCGTTCCAATTTAGATTTCTCTGACCTCATCGAGGGTGCCAATTCGAACCCCTGATGGTCCATCGCAAATGCAAGGTCTTTTTTCTTTCCGATTACGGCAACTTGTGAGCTATTTGAATCAAAAGAAGGAATCGACGTTGCTGGGGCGACCTTGGGTGGGATCGCCGGAGTGTTGATCATCGGGCCAAAATTTGGATGACTGGCCGGAGAAGTGGGTACAAATTCGGTTTTGGCCATAGCTGGTTCGGCTGGCAGGCGACTGACAAAACCAGCTGGCACGTTAGGTTGAAACTCCCCTTCCAAATTCAGTCCACCAGCCTCTTTGACTTGATTGTCGAGCGGGCTAAAGTCAGGCTGAAAGGAATCATCGGTAGGTGCCTGCCAGATATTTGCATCGTCTTCGTTACTTCTATTCTCACAAGTCTGATCTCCACAACCAACTGCTTTTGCTCCGGAGGTGTTCGCCAGGCTCTCAAACGCTTTTGGCTGAATTGCCTGATTGGATGCAGGGGTCACAGTTTCGGTGCTCGGCAGCTTAGAATCGGTTTGAGCGACTGGCTGGAAACGATTACTTTCTGGACGCTTCTGGTCTACAAGTGATTCGGAATCAGACTTTTTCAAATCCTCGATAGGCACCGTTTCAACATCGCTCGAATCCGCTAAATCGGTTGATATCCTGGCTAAAGGTTTCAAGCGATCGGCTGGCTTTTGATTGGTCTCTTCTAAAGGTGTCAATCTCAATTTGTTGTTATCGGCAAACTGTTGCTTATCCTCTCGTTTGGAATCGGACTTGATAGGGACCAATAAACTTGCCGGAATTTCGCGTGGTTGTTCGATCGGTTTCAGCTGCAAGTCAGAAGTTTTTGCTTTCAAATCCGGTTGAGTTTTGGAGGAAGGATTCTCGAGATTGGTCGAACTGATTCGCATCGGTTCTACGTGATCGAGTTTAAATTCTGGAATCGCTACTTCGTCCTCTGGCATTTTTGTTGGACCAGAGTCGCCCTTTGATTCTGTCATGTCCTGGGGCTGGAGAGGATTACTGAACAAACGGTTGGAAAGACCGGTTCCTTGATTGGTACTTTTTTCAGAGTCCGTTTGAGCGACCAATTTGATCGGTTTTTTACCCGAAGCTACCGCTTCCTGAGCGACCGCCACGATTCGAGCTTGATCCATCGGTTCAGGTAAAAGCGGCCGATTCAAGAAGCTATCAGCCGATTCATATTCTTCAGTAGATTCGTATTCTTCGACTTCAGCCGTAGCCTGAGCTAGTTTTCCTTTTTCGGCCTCCAGATCAAATTGATCCGTAAAATCCACCAAATTCTGATACGGAAAATCGCTGGTCGGGATACGAGAACATCCAGCTTGCATAAGCGCGAAAATCGAGAAGGCGATAAATAATTTCGGTAAAAGCACCAGATTCCGTTCCGGCATGATCCACCCAGTGTTTGATTTGGGAAGCTTAAATGGCTGCAACCTGAGACAGATCGCGGAGGGATCGTAGAGAAATCAAGATTTCGCATCAAGCCATCGTCACCGCCAGTCAATCACTGCTGGCAGTTGAGAGAAATCCCCAGCTAAAAGGGAAGGCAACCCGGGTGAATCGAGTGGAAAAATGCTACGAATCCAGTGGATTGACACGAATAGCATGTCATTAAAAAACTAATACATGAGCCCTGACAAAATTGATAGATGCTCCATGATAGGAAACGACTTCGCACTAAATCACGATTCGACCAACTAATAATTCCGATTTGCTTTAGACTGTCCGCGCTTCAATCCAAGCCCTCGTTCTTTCAAAGATTTTCCATCCTTGTCCTTCCAAACGTCGTTTCCATTCAAGGAATTTCCAGACAAAATGCAAGCGGCTTCGGAATAATTTTCAAATGTATGTTCTTGAAGAAGCGTTAATTTGCCGTATCTTTCGCCAATGATTCCAAGGCTTTCTAATTTCCTCCGTTCTTTAGCATAACTTCCTTTATTCTTTTCTTTGAACGAAGGTGTTACTTCACCGATCATGGCCCCTTCAAACACCCTTATCCAATCATTCTCTGGATCTGGTGAAACTTCAGCTTCAGCGTAAACGCCTTTGTTCTTCATTTCTAAAATGAAAATGGAATCGTCACTCGGGCACTCGTTAATAAGAGACTCATAGTCATCCCTTTTAAGCACAACGTGGGTTGCGTGGCCATACTTGTCGGTCAACTTAAAGAATTTAATTGGTTGATGGGAAGATCTTATAGAGGCTACTTCGAACTCGAAGGACTTCATCACGACGAAGTCTGAATCATCAATAAATTGTTTAAAATGATTATCCAAACACAACACTTTCAATCTCCTCGAGATTCATTTTCAAATTTTCACGCTTACCGTTTGGGTGCCAGCTCTTTGGCCATTTTGACGATTAGATTTTCGAGCACCAATCTGCCTCGGTCGTTTTGCGAATGGGAACGCTTCAATTGAAAGTCCGATTCCACCAGCCAACTGCTGATCTTGTTCGCTCGTTCTCGGCCTAGCTGTTTCAAGTTGGCTTGCGACTTTTCAATCTCTCCATTCCACGATTGAAAGCCAGCCTGTTTAGCGGCAGCCCCCATGTCGGGACGAGTCCCGTTCCTTACTTGTCGAAACACGATATCGGCGGCAACAGAATACCTCCGCAACGACCAAGATAGTTGACCAAACAAAGCCAGCGGGTGTTCTCCGCTCCGTATTAATTGATCCAATAGTTCAAGAGCTTTGCCCGCATTTCCCGAAACCGCCGCGTCGATCGCTTCCCACATTGTTCGAGCCCGCCAGCCGCCAACAATGCTTTTGATCGTATCCATCTCAATTTTCCCACTGTCATCAGCATATAGCGCAAGTTTTTGCAACTCTTGATCCATCCTGCCGAATTCGGATTCGGTTGCGTCAATCAGTAACATCGCTGCCGCCGAAGGGAGAACGAAATCGTACTCGGATTTCGCTCGCTGAATCAGCCACTTTGAAATTTTTTGCGGATCCGCTTTTTTGCTCCGAGAGCTTTTGGTGGGCGCTTCACATCGGACCTGACACGCTTTTTTGTCGATCGCTTTATAAAGCCGAGTGTTACTGGCCCAAGTATCGACCAACAAAATCAAAAGACCCGAGGAGCTGTTTTGATTGACAAAATCTTCCAGTCGCTCCCGATTCAGTTTTACGAATTTGTCAGCATGATCGACGACAACGACCCGCGGCCCATCGCCTCCGAACAGCGAACGGGTTGAAATTTCATCGATCACATCTGCCCAGGAAGCAGACTCGCCCTCGAATCGAGTTTCCGAAAAATCCTCTTCACCGTCGGCTGCCAACGAAATAAGGTGATTCAAAGCCAACAGTTTTAAGAATCGTTCCGAACCAAAAAGCGCGCAAATCCCTTGGGGCAAATCAGTGCCGTGCTGGTTTAGCAAATCAAATACGTGGATCGTTCCTTTCATTGCTTTATCAGATCAGAAACAACCGCCGATGAAAAGCATGAATCGGATCGTGTTGAGTGATCCGAGTAAGAATGTGCCGTCCGAGTCTTTAAAGATCCATCTTGAGAGTGGGTGAGTCGGCAGCGAGCACAAAATCAGAACCGCGAATCCATACAAATCGACACAAATTTTCAAACTGTGTATTTCAAGTTCTGAATAAGGTCATTAACAACTGAGTCTTAGCCTGACTCCGATCAACGACAAGCCGTGACAACACTTGCGTCCCATGGCGGTAAAGGTCGTGTAGCTACTGCAGCGATCGTGAGAGTTGAAATTTCCAATGGAAGGGTGGCTATCGCCGATCGACTATGGGTCGCTTTTCAGTTCTTGAACTGCCGACTGATAGGGTTCACTTAACGCGGGAAGAATTCGGAGTGCGTTGCGGAAATAGACTTTTTCCAACACCTTGTCAGGAAGTCCGATTCCGTAAATCCTCCACATCCCCTGTGGAGGCGGTGATTTTTCACTATAAGGAAAATACTCATCGTACGTCTCCAAAAAACGCCAGTAATAGCTTAAACGCAATTCCGGCCAAGGCCCATCGGTCCCGAACATGATACGATCTTGGTACTTCAAGAAAAATTTTCTTGCCGTATAAGGTTGCCTGCCTAATTCGTTGATTCGAGAAGCTATTTCAATAATAAGATTCGGATAACGATCCAACCATTTTCCAACGGTTACCAAGTCTTCCCCGTTATTAGCAAAGTGGGCTCCGATGAATGTAGTTCCAGGGTGCCGCGCGATAACACGATTCCTGGCAGCCAGCAATTCCTTTCGACTTGGAAATTGATCTCCGTAAAAACTCCAGTTCGGATGACGCGAAAGTTCTTCCCAACGCTCGTTTCTGGAATCGATTGGCTGAAAAAAAGCGACCGGATCCGCCACATGCATGATGACTGGCAGGCCAAGTTCACCACATGCGTTCCAAAATGGATCGAATCTTGGATCATCGATTTTGATCAAACTGCCATTGGCATTTCGAACCGATAATCCAAAGCTCTTGAAAAACTTAACTCCTACGATTCCTTTTTGTTTGGCTACTTTGAGCTGTTCAACGCAGGTGCGAACAAATCCTGGTTGATTGCAGGCCCAAGTTTCTGGAAGATTCGATTTTCCATCTCCCTTAAAATCAAGGTTCACAAAACTAAAAACCCGATTCGCGTGCGGCCGAAGAAATTCAAGATGCTCATCTTCCTGTCCTAGCCGCGCGTCCAAGCTGACGGATAAAGCGATTCGATTGCGGGACATCGTTTCAACGTAGCGAGTCAAACTGTTTTTGCGATCCTGTCTGATTTTGGATCGAAAATGAGTATGGACGTCGATCGTAAAAAACTTGGCGTTCTTGAGATCCGTTTGAGCGACCTTTAAAGCGGGTCGGGGATCGAAGGTCCTCAGTGTCGGATTGTCGTTCTGGGCTTTGGCCATCCTGACAAATGGAAAGAATAACAAAAGTGATATCGCGAACCAAAATCCAATCAACACCGACTTAATCTGGATCATAAACGAGAACTCGGTCTTGGGATCATTCACTTGCCGACGGGCACCACTCCGAGGATGGTACCTCGCGGTATCAAGCCAGAAATATCGATCGACTGGCTAAGCGTGTGTTGACCTACGTTACCAGCCTGATCGAGCGATTCCAAGCGGATAAAGATCCTTTCGGGCACCTGTTCGGTCGGCTTCCATGCAAATCGGCCTTCATTTCGTAGCCCTCGTTCGATCACATTCCAGGGTCCGTCCGGGCCGGAGGCATAAAACAGATTGACTGGCCGCAGGGTGAGAAACGGATCGGCCACGGAATAATTGATCACGAGCTTTCCCGCCTCAACTCCTCGCCCGTAAGGCACCGAAGAGATGCGGGTCAGTGGCGCTGTCGTGTCGATGTGAACCTGGATATCGGGCCGGTCTCCGCTTGAGGGCCCCTGCCCTGTGAGTCCATCTCTGGAATGAACCACAATTCGGAATCCATACCTGCCCTCCTGTTCGACAGAGACTGGAAACGGACTACGGTTGTCGGGATCGCGTCCCCAAAGTTTCCAATTGCGGCCATTATCCGTTGTCGCCCAAAGATCGACTCGAGCTACGCCTGAAGGATCGATCGAATCGATTCCATAGTTTAACTGAAACCGTTGGGTGCTGATCATTTGCATCGGGCTCTCATCATTTTCGAAATCACTCAGCACCGATTCCGCATCCCTGGCGGAAGGCTGTTGAGAATGTGCCGCTGAGCTTTTTCGAAAGCTGGCCACCGAGCCTGGAAATTGACCCGGCTCTCGTGGGCTTGGCTGGCCCGCATCTAGCAAACGGTTGCCTTGAGACTCGTTCGATGTTCCAGTCGTTTTATAAGTAGATGACTCTGCAATCACCTGGTCACCTTCGGTTTGAAAAATCGGATCCGGTCGAGAATCATTGTTTGTTGAACTGCTCGATTGGGCCATCAAATCACTGGCCTGTCCTGAATAGGGCCGAGGCGCGATGGCCGGATCGGGACGCTGGTTTCCTTGCCGAGTCGATCCAAAGCCTGATTGGTTGCGAGGGGTCCAACTAGCGACAGAGCTTTCCCACGGAATTGAATTTCCGGACGAACGGTTGAGCAAAGGACTGGGTTGCGGAGGCTGAGAAAAATCAGCCTGCCCGATTTGGGCTAACCGCGATTTGGTAGGGTCAATTTTCTGTTGGTTAGGATAACTCGATTGGTGGAACTTCGACTTTGACGGCGTATTCGTTTTGGCAGGTAGACCGGTTTTAGAGGCTGCGTCATTTTTGGCAAGCGAATTGTCAACGACTCGGCAAATTCCGTTTTCGCAAACCACATTGACGGGACGTTCACGATCACGGGCGGAATTGGCCGGTGGGGCGATAGGCTGTGACGGCCAGTTAGCATTTTCGTCGTCTGATTTCACCCACGGATTACTAACGGTTGCTTTGTTTGCGATTTGGGTTCTCGCCACCCCCTTGGCTCGCCAAGCATTCTTTTTCAATTTGATTTCGCGAATCTGTTGGCTCGTATTACCGGCTTGGTCTGCAATTTGAACGGCCACTCGAATCCGATCCGATTGGGTTTTGGGCCACCATGCGATTTGATCTCCGTAAGTGCCATTGCGGGCTTTTCCTTGAAGGTCAACATTGACCGGCGTCCAGCCGTTTTCAGGCGAGCCATTCTGATCGTAAGACTGGTACAACATCCTGAACTTGTTGGTTGCCAACATCGGATCGTTCGCCTTCCATCGACAAATCACTCGACCAGCGGCGTCCGTTTCGACGAACAACTCCAACTCTGGCTGGATCGAATCGACGATCACTTTAAGTTCGGGGACGGGATCACCAGCAGGCACCAATTGTCGATCGCGGTTGAGCACTTTGATTGAAAACCAATATTCACCATCTCCTTCGGCAGTAAACGGAAACTCATTTTCATCGGTCGATTGTTTACCATAGAACTGCCAGGTCCGTCCGCGATCGGTCGAGAGATAAAGTTGAGCTTCGATGAACTGGCTGGTATCGGTTTGTGGCTGTCGCATTTGAAAGGGGATAGAAAATCCCTTCAGCTTCGTGGCTACAGTAAGGACTTCGCCGACAGTATCATTTGATTGGGCAAAAGGATCACTGGGTGATTTCTTGACTTTGAAGAAATCAAGGTGCGGGTTATCCACCGTTAAAGAATCGGCTTGAAATTGAGTACCAGCAACTTCGCTCACGCACCAAGTTAGGGTGACCAAGATAAAGATAAATAGCTGTTTCATAATTTTTGCCGTTACTGGATCCACGCGCGCACCGATTCCCTGTTTGGTCATTCGGCAAAATGGATTTGGTAACTCGGATCGTTCGCAGTCTACATCGACTGTTTGGCTTAAAACGAAAAAGCGTGGCACAGAGAGATTGCACTTGTTGACGGTTTTTCAACTGCTCACGACAGCCGATCACAGGCGATTCTAAAAGTGGATCCTAGACCTTTTGGTGGGTTAACCGGAATCGCTGATTGACCTGAGAAATCGGTAAAAATGAACGAACCAGCCCTCGGGAGGCGACGTACCACGGACTGTCATTTGGAGCCCATTTTTTAAATTTCTGGGTGAAGCTGGAAAATTCATCGAAAAAGCAGGAACTTTCGGTCGTCGGCTTAAAAAGTTGAGCTAAACGGAAGGTAGCAAAAAAACTATAATCTTGAACAACGCCAACAGAGTGATTCAGGAAAATGGTTTTAGCTGCTAACGAATGGTCTGCAATTCGTGAGATACCCGGAGCCGATTGGATTCTGGGAATCGCGGGATTGGCAATTGGAATAACGATCGCTTATTACTTTGTGAAACTCTTCCGGGACATGGCTGTCGATGATCCGGGCGGAATCGTTGGAAATCATCTTTCCGAATTTCGCAAACTTCGCGACGAAGGAAAAATACAACGAGGCGAATTTGATCAGCTCAAAGATTCCATCTCGACGGACAAAAAAGAAGCCAAAGAAGCTGATTCCAAATTACAAACTAAACAACAAAATTCTGCCACTGAAGACAAACCGCAATTAAGAGAAGTCGACTTTACCGAAGTTGAGGAAGATAATTAAGAACCCGCGTTAAATAGGGGAAGTCATCCTGAAAATTCGTCGGACCTACGTCGGTCTGGTACGAATGTCGCAAAATGACCGGGATTAGGGTTCATCGGAATTGGGAAAACAACAACTTTTTGCTGTTAGCTAGTGAAGTTTTGATAGCACAAATGCTGAAGATTCAATAGTTCGAAGTTCGCGGGCAAGGAAGCACCGTTGCCGAATAGATCGTTTCTATTCGCAATGTTCGAACGTCAACTGGATACGGTTGAACTTAGAACCTTTGAGGAGTGAAAATGCCCGCTGGTAACGATTCAGGAGGCCGCCGTAGTGGCACCTCCAAAAAGAACGCGCATTGCTCGTTCTGCCGGAAAAACTATCGCGACGTTGGTCCCCTAGTGGAAGGACCTGGCGACGTCTACATCTGTGGAGACTGCATCGAATTATGTCAGTCCATCCTTGAACAGGAACAGCGTCGACGAGGCCCGGCAAAACAATTATTCAACAAGATTTTAACACCGCGCGAAATCGTCTCCAAAATGGACGAATACGTCATCGGACAACCGGCTGCCAAGAAAGTGTTGGCCGTCGCAGTTCATAACCACTACAAGCGCCTCTCTCTTGGGTGGGAAGGGAACGAAGATGTCGAGTTAGAAAAGTCCAACATTATGCTGGTTGGACCGACCGGTTCCGGTAAAACTTTATTGGCCCGGACTCTAGCTCGAATTCTTAACGTCCCGTTTGCGATCGGTGATGCAACAACATTGACCGAAGCAGGCTATGTTGGCGAAGACGTCGAGAACTTATTGCTGAAACTTCTCCACGCGGCGGATTTTGATATCGAAGCGGCTCAACGCGGTGTCATCTATATCGACGAGATCGATAAGATTGGCAAAACGAGCAACAACGTATCCATCACCCGCGATGTATCTGGTGAAGGAGTTCAGCAAGCCCTTCTGAAAATGTTGGAAGGAACGGTTGCCAACGTGCCGCCTCAGGGTGGTCGCAAACACCCGGAACAGCAGTACATTCAGATCGACACCAGTGAGATTCTGTTTATCTGTGGTGGGACTTTTGTTGGCATCGACGACATCATCCGTAAACGATTGGGTGAACGTACGATCGGATTCGGAGCAGGCACGGGATACAAGGAAGAAGCCGACATGGCCGAAATCCTCCCTCAGGTTACCAGTGATGACATTCTCGAATTCGGATTGATTCCAGAATTGGTGGGTCGTCTACCTGTAACCACTGCTTTGGCTCCACTTGGCGAAGAAGGCCTGATTAAGGTCATGACGGAACCGAAAAATGCACTCGTGCGACAGTTCCAGTCTCTTTTCCAAATGGAAAACTGCGATCTTAAATTCACCGACGAAGCGTTGCGGAAGATGGCTGGTAAGGCGATGGAGAAAGGAACCGGTGCCCGCGGTCTACGTTCGATCCTCGAACAGGTCATGCTCGACCTGATGTATGATCTGCCTGATCAACCGAAAGGTTCGAAGTTCGTTATCGACGAACAGATTGTAAGCAAAGGGATCGATCCCCATTCGTTTTCCATGCCGGAAACCAAGAGTGCCTGATCCCGACACCAGGCAATCTTGAGTGTCGGCCTTTCATCGTTCAAAGTGCCAGCCCGCCCAGCAGGTTTTCACTTTGAACATTCGAGGTCGACAATCGCTGAATCTTCCTCAGATTCCAAGCAAAAAAATCCCTGCCGGTCTGGCAGGGATTTTTTATTCGAAAACAAAAAAACCTTGCCAGGCTCATCTTCTGACAAGGTTCACAAAACCGTCGGATGGTTTGTTTGGTTTGCGAATCTGTAGGGAATACGATTCGTTGAAACAACTATCTACGCAGTTTCCAAGCCAAACCAATAAATTTTCGAACGATGGATTGAAATAAACGCTTTTTGGTCCATTCAAAACAAAAAGGTTGTCGCGCTTGATGAGCGATGATTCGATTGAGATACCGGCTTGTTGAAAGCAGACCACGTTAGGTGGCGTTTTAGCAACGTGTAAAGCAAAAAAAAAACGCCCGCGAAAATTCACGGGCGTTCTTTAAATCAACTTTCCATTACGGAAGTCTATTCCACCATAGACCAGCCTTCCAAGTGATTTGCGCTGGAAGCGATTTCGTCAATTTTGGTTTTGACGTCTGCTCCTTTAGGAGCCTTGAACGAGCAAGACTTCTTGGAACAGTCTGTTTCCACATCGGTAAACCCAAGTCCTGTCAGTGCAGAGCTCACGGCTCCTTCGCACCCACCTCAGGTCATGCCTGGGACTTTGAGCGATACGGTTTGAAACTCTCCGGTGGCTACACCGTCGACTTCGGTGGTAGAACTAGTGGTGCTTCCCGAATTGTTTGCACTCGGGGTTTCAGGAGCACACCCTACTGAGATGACGAGCGCGAAAGCTGCCATCAACGTAAGAATGGTCTTCATTGAAAGGTCTCCAAAAAAATGAAAAAACTGATGGGATGGTGGAATATCCGAGTGCTTACACTGCAGCCGGACGAATTTACCCAGTACTCTTTATATACACTTACTTGGCATCTAGTCGTCAAATAGACAACCAAATCCAAAAACCGAACCGATTTTTCACGGAGGAATTGATCGCTTCGTGGCAAAAAAGTGCAATTTTTCACGCGCGACACCAAGATGTTTGTGTCACTTCTCAAAACAGGCAAAAAACAGGCTCAACAAGCAGCACCCGCGGTTACCCAAAAGTTCAGAACGTGGCCGTTGAACCTGCGTTTTGAGAATCCGATTGAAGTTGAGACTTTTCCTGACGCAGTCTGCTAACACATGGGGCTCGGTCCATTGCCCAATACTGACGATAGTGACCCAATTAAGCCAAAGTTCCCCTCAGTGAATGTCGTAGCCGAGAAAGCGATTAAGTTTGCCCTTTTTCGCGGATTCCGGACTTAATTTCTCCTTGTGAAGAAAATGGACTACCGATAAACTTGGGGTCGAAATCGAAGTGGTTTTACCCGTTTTAAAGACGGGAATGATATTTGTAGTTATTAAATTTTGTAGGTTTTAAGGAGTTGGATCTTTACAAGGCGGTCTTTCGAAGAGTACCGCGGTGACAGATCATTTGGTTATGGCCATAACGAAAGAGAAGAAAGCTGAATTGATCAAAGAATTTCAGCATGGAGAAGGAGACACAGGTTCTCCCGAAGTACAGATTGCCATCCTTACGACTCGAATTAACAGCTTGACCGAGCACATGCGCTCTAACAAGAAAGATTATTCGACCCGTCGAGGTCTTTTGGGAATGGTTTCCCGTCGACGTCGACTTTTGGATTACGTTCGCAAATTGGATGCTGACAGGTACCTCGATATCATCGAGCGATTAAACATCCGAAAATAGTTTCTTTTTCTGCCCTTGCCGTTTGCCCAGGATCCAGTGGCAACGCTTTGCTGTTTTCAGCATATAAATTGATAGGCGGCGGCCGATTTTTATCAGCAGCTGGCCCTGCTCAATCTAATCGTTGTTGCGCGTTCATCGTGCCATTCCCAGACGGATTGCCGTTTGCTTGAAAAAGCATTGATACGGAATTCATGTCTTCTTAATTGCGCTTCCGGTCTCGTGACCTCACGTTAAGTGCATAATGTAGTTATTGTTCTGAATTGTTAGGATATCATAGTGAAAGTAAGAGTAGAAAAGAAAATTGGCGATGCGACGCTCTCATTTGAAACGGGGCAACTTGCCAAACAGGCTGCAGCGGCCGTCATCGTACAGTACAACGACACCGTTGTTTTATCGACTTGTGCCACAGGCGAACCCCGACCTGGAATTGACTTTTTTCCATTGATGTGTGACTACCGCGAGCGAACTTGTGCTGCGGGTAAATTTCCCGGTGGATTCATCAAACGGGAAGGTCGTCCTACCACCAAAGAAACGCTTACCGCCCGTTTAGTTGACCGCCCGATTCGCCCAATGTTCGCAAAAGGGTTTAAAAACGAAGTTCAATGTCAAAACTTTGTTCTGTCCAGCGACAAACAAACCGACGGCGATGTCCTGGCGATGAACGGAACTGCGACCGCTTGTTATATTTCGCCGCTGCCGTTCGAGGATCCGGTTGCCTCAACTCGCATTGCTCGCATTGACGGAAATCTGGTCGCTTTTCCCACCCATGATCAGCTCGAAGAAAGCGACATGGATGTGATCATCTCGGCCACGGATTCCGCGATCACCATGATCGAAGGGTTCGCCCGAGAGGTCCCCGAAGACGACATGCTGGAAGCGTTGGAATTTGGGCATGGGGTCTGCCGCGAAATCATTAGTTTGATGAAAGAGTTGTTTGAAAAAGCGGAAGTTGTCAGAGATCCTTACGAAGCACCCGAAGATAATGGTCTTTATCAACAACTCAAAGACAAGTATTACGACGACCTTAAGGCTGCCGCTGGCGTGACGGCCAAACAGGAACGAGGAGCCGCGACCAGCGAAATCAAAAACCGCATCAAAGCAGAAATGATTCCAGATGCGACTGCCGAAGGAGCGATCTGCCCCGGCGATTTGGGTACCGCCATTCATGATCTTGAAGAACGAGTGATTCGGGATTCAATCCTGGACGGTGTTCGGGCCGACGGGCGAGACCACAAGTCTTTGCGCCCAATTGAGTGTCACGTCAATGTGATCCCAAGGGTCCACGGTTCAGCTATTTTCCAACGCGGTGAAACTCAAGCTCTGATCACCATCACACTCGGCACCGGTCGAGACGAACAAAGAGTTGACGGGCTTTTGGACGAGTATTCCAAGAAATTCATGCTGGATTACAACTTCCCAAGCTTCAGTGTCGGCGAATGCCGTCCTATTCGAGGCCCCGGACGCCGTGAGATTGGCCATGGTGCTCTTGCCGAAAGAAGTATCAAACCGGTTCTGCCGGACCACGACGATTTCCCCTACACGGTTCGGGTCGTTTCCGACATCCTCGAATCGAACGGGTCGTCATCGATGGCTACCGTTTGCGGCACGACTCTTGGTTTGATGGCATCCGGTGTCACCATCAAAAATCCGGTTGCCGGTATCTCGGTCGGAATGGTGAAAGAGGGCGAACGATACGCACTTCTTACTGACATTCTGGGTAGCGAAGATCACTTCGGCGATATGGATTTCAAAGTCGCCGGTACTCAAAACGGGATCACTGGAATTCAGCTGGATTTAAAAATTCGAGGAATCAGTCTCGACTTACTTAAAGAAGCGATGGGGCAATCGCGAGAAGCTCGGATCGAAATTCTTCGGACAATGCTCCGGACGATTCCACGGCCTCAAGAGGAACTTTCGCAACATGCTCCAAGGTTGTTGGTGACTCAGATCGATCCTGAAAAAATTGGGATGCTGATTGGTCCTGGCGGTAAAAACATCCGAGCCATTCAGGAAGAAACCGAAACCGTCATCGAGGTTTCTGAAGATGGTAAAGTAACAATCGCTGGTACCGACGGTGGATTGGCAGACAAAGCCCTGAAACAGGTCGAAGCCTGCACCGCCACCGTTCAAGTTGGAAAGATTTACGACGGCACCGTCAGTAGCGTCAAAGACTTTGGCGCCTTCGTGGAGATCCTGCCGGGACGAGATGGGCTTTGCCATATCAGCGAATTGTCTGACGGCTACATCGACAACGTCGAAGATATTTGCCAAGTTGGTGATGAGATGAAAGTCTTGGTCATCGACGTCGATTCCAATGATCGAGTCAAACTTTCTCGCCGACAGGCACTCGAAGAACTGGGACTTGAGGATGAGTTCGCGGTCGATTCTGAAGAGGAAGAATACGAAGAAGAGATCGAAGAAGAATTCGAAGACGACGAAGACGGTGACTACGAAGAGGTCCCTGCCCGGGATGATCGACGAGATCGAAATGACAGAAACGACCGCAATAGTCGCAATGACCGCAACAATCGTAACGACCGAGGAGGCGATCGCAGTCGCGGGCGCGGCGGCAACAGTCGAAATCGCGGCGGCAGCCGTAGCGGCAGCAGCAACAGTGGCGGTGGTGGCGGCCGAGGTCGATCTCGCAGTCGAGGAGGAAACGGGGGCGGCGGAGGCGGCGGTCGAAGCCGAAACAGTGGCCGAAGCGGTGGCGGCAGTGGAGGCGGTGGGGGTCGGGGCCGAAGGTAGTCGATCCAGCCAGCAATTTCAAATCGGAACGTCTCCTGAATTGGAAGTGCCAATCCGCGTCATCCACATCCAACGTGATTGACGTTTCAATGAGAGATTTCTTCAAAGTGGTTCTGGAATCCCGGAATCACTTTTTTTATTGTGCTGGATGATCTTTTCAAATTACGATCCGTTTTGTTCTACAATAGGTGCCCATGAAACCTATCGAAGCCCTGCGAAAGCGTTACAACGAACTTGCCGCACTGGCAGGATCCTTGGCTCACGAAATCAAAAATCCACTTTCAATCATCCGAATGAATATGGGGCTTTTGCATGAAGACATGGAAGAGATCGACCACCCAGAAGCACGTCGGGCGATCAAACGAATCGAAATCATGGAAAGGCAATGCGAACGACTTGAGTCTTTGCTCAATGACTTTCTTCGTTTTACCAGATTGGACGAACTGGAACTTAAAGCAGGTAGCCTCAACCAGCACGTTCTTCAGGTGCTTGAGTTTTTCGAAACCCAGGCAATTCAACAAAATGTCGAAATCAAGCGATTCCTCGACCCGGAACTTCCCAGTATTCGACTCGACTCCCCTACCCTTCAAGCCGCGCTAGTCAACTTGGTGAAAAACGCCCTCGAAGCCATGCCTGACGGAGGCCAACTGGTTGCCCGTTCCAGGATCACGCGAAACGGAGTTGCACTCGATTTAATCGACACCGGCTGCGGAATGGAAGCCAATACTTTGATGAACATGTTCAAACAGTTTTACACATCCAAAGATGGCGGAACCGGGCTGGGATTACCAACGGCAAAGAAGATCATCGAAGCTCATGGGGCCAGGATCAATGTCCAAAGCGAAGTGGATCGAGGAACTCAATTCACGATCGAGTTTCCGGCTCCGCGTCGGCTTTTGAAAGACGAATCGTAAAAAAAGGCCCACCTCGAATTCGAAGTAGGCCTTTCCGTTGGCTGGCGAATGGTCATCAAAATTGATCAACCATTTAAACACAAGTCGAAAGTTGCTTGGTAGCAAGTTAGAAAACGTTATTGGGAACGATTTCGCCTGCTTTGGTAGTAAGAATCGCTCGGAAGACACCGCCGTTGATTTCTTCGTTGACAAAGTGAGCAGATCCGTCGGCGTTGCCAAGGACAGCACCACCAGGGTGGAAAGAGAAAGTCTCTTCGTTAGGACCGCAGTTCAGTCGCGTCCACGGGCATCCTGGAGGGCCACCGATCGGAGTGTCATTGTTATTGATCAACTGGTCAACGTTGTAACCGTTATCGGGTTCGGCCCAACACCAGAATCGTCGACCGTTTGGATTCAAAGTGTTGATGGTTTTCGGTGAAGGTGGCATAAAATCGCCACGTCCAGCCATCTCACACATCATGACGGTATTGCTGGTTCCATCAAGAATGGTTGCCAATGAGCGATCACCGCTTCCCAATAGCGCACATGGGGCTCGTGAGCCTCGCGGGAGAACTGCAAAACTAGCGTTAGGAATTCCATCGTGCGGAGTGTCTTCGTTGACAAGTACAGTACAGGGTGGCGAGTAATCGGTGTATCCGAATCCATCTCCGTCGGTGGTCACTTCGCGATTGGCCGTCGAAGGACAGAGATACATGGGAATGGCATTTCGTGCAGCAACGGCGTTGTTAGGAGCCGCTGGATCGTTATACGCACGCCGAATGTCAAAAAGATCATAGATGACTTTTTGGTCCGCGTAAGGCAGAATCCAGGTTTGGACGGAATGAGAAGCTCCGATGACCGGATCAGGACTGGGTGGCTCTTCAATCCCGTCATTGGTGATAAAAATATTTGCCGATCCAGCAGCGTTTCTGGCCTGACCAGCACTTGGAAGTCGATTGTACGTTGATTCGTAGTTCAAAATCCCGAGGCCCATCTGACGCATGTTGTTCATACACGTCGTTCTTCGAGCCGCTTCGCGAACTTGCTGGACAGCCGGCAATAGCATCCCGATCAGAATTCCGATGATGGCAATTACAACAAGTAACTCCACCAGCGTAAAACCGCTTTTATTGAGGTTGGTAGTTTTCATGGGTTAAATCGTCACTTTCAAAAAATGAAGGATAAAATTGAGTCAATCCGTCAGTGGAGCATACCGGTTCACCCGTTTTGAGAATCGCCAAGGCGAGAAGGGAACGCAATCCAGGAATTGCTGGCGTCAGACGGACACGCCGTGAGATGGTCAATTCTGTCAGGTAAATCCGGCAAGCGGATCGACGGGGCACGCCAGGATGCTGGTGCCTGGGGATTCATTCATCCCATCTCGACACTCAGCCGAAATTACCAAAATCTCCATCGGCGTTGAAACCATGGTCGCAATTTCGGTACGGTTGAGAATGTGAGAGGAATTCGTCATGATCAATTTCAAGACCAAGGGAGCGTAGGAAAATACACTCGAAACGGTCATTGTTCAACCGTCATCACCTAATTTCCGTGACACTGTATTTCGTCCTACACCCACCCATCACAAACGACGCCGAATAGTCTTAACTCTCACTTAACGGACGCCAAATTCGCATGAAATTGGTACGAAAACTCGACGAACTTCCCTCTCACCTAAAAGGGGGGGCACTCACGATCGGAAACTTTGATGGCGTCCATCGTGGTCATCGAGTCATCGTGGACCGACTGAATGCCTTTGCCAGTCAACTCAACGGAGTCAGTATCGTTTTCACCTTCGACCCGCATCCTGTCCGACTCTTGAGGCCCGACCAGACACCACCACCGCTGACCTGGACCAATCGTAAGGCCGATCTGCTGGCCAAGTTAGGAGTCGATGTCGTGGTTGCCTACCCAACGGACCGACGATTACTTTCATTAACCTATCAAGAATTTTTTGAGACGATCGTTCTCGACAAACTTGGCGCCAAGGCAATGGTAGAAGGTCCCAATTTTTATTTTGGGAAACAACGCGAAGGAGATATTCACCGTTTGGAAGAACTTTGTGCTGCCAACGAAATGGAACTCGAAATTGTCGATCCGATGCTCGAAGCTGATTCGTATATATCGAGCAGCCGAATTCGAAATCTGATCCGTGACGGAGATGTCGAAACCGCCGCCAATTTTTTGACAGAACCCTACAGGATCCGGGGAATGGTCACCCATGGAGCGGCCCGGGGGACTGGAATCGGATTTCCTACTGCAAATCTAGATGCGATCGATACCCTCATTCCTAAACTGGGCGTTTACGCCGGACGGACCTATTTAGACGGGCGTTCACACTGGTCGGCTATCCATATTGGACCCAACCCCACATTTGGAGAAGATCTTCCAAAAGTAGAGTCGCACCTATTGGATTTTGAAGGTTCGATTTATGGCCAACCAATCGAAATTGATTTCATCAGTCGCTTGAGGGATATCCAGCAATTCGATTCGGTTGAAAAATTGGTGCATCAATTGAACGACGATATCGAATCAACTCGAAAATTGGCCCGAAAATTCAGCTAATATCGAAAATAAACGCCATCGCGGGCTAGTTTAACCAGCGATCGCACTTATGAAAAAGGTACGATCTTCCGATATTTTAACTGGTCATCCGCAAGTAGAGGGTCGACCCAACCCCAAGTTTTTACTGAGTGTCAGAATGAATGTTGATTGGCCGCGGTTTTGCAAAGTCATCAAAGAAGCCCAAAACATCGTATTAACCAGCCATATTCGTCCCGACTGTGATGCATTAGGAAGTTGCCTTGGAATGGCGGGTATCCTTGAAAAACTGGGAAAGAAAACCACGATCGTGTGCGGTCAGGCTGTCCCGTCGAATTTGGCATTTATCGATCCTAAGAATCGAGTGAAATGCATCAACGAGGACATCCATGCAGAAGACTTTGCCGACGCAGATCTTCACATGATCCTCGACACCAGCGCCTGGAAACAGCTTGGCCCGATGTCAGATGTGATCCGAAATTCTGATTACAAGAAAATTATCTTCGATCACCATGTCGGAGAGGATGACATCGACGCAGAACTTTTCAAAAATACGACTGCAGAAGCAGTTGGCCGAATGTGCGTGGATGCGGCCGAACACCTCCAAGTCGATTTGACGCCCGAGATAGCCACTCCCTTATTTGCTGCCTTGGCGACCGATACCGGTTGGTTCCGATTTCCATCAGTGACACAAACGACCCTTGATACAGCAGCCAAATTGGTATCCGCCGGTGCAAGCCCGGCAAAAATTTACGGTTCGCTTTATGAGCGAGAAACCCTCGGTCGCGTCAAGCTACGAGGCACGGTGCTGGCCCGGATCGAAACGGAATTGGACGGCCGTCTGGCTCATACTTACATCTTGCCTAATGATTATGCAGACACGGGAGCCGAGCCGACTGATACTGAAGATTTGATCAATTTGGCATTGGAAATTGCCGGGACTGTATTCGCCGTGATTCTGGTAGGTCAGGTCGATGGCGGCTACAAGTTGAGCTTCCGAAGCCGCTGCGGTTCGGCGGCTAACGAAGTGGCTCAGGAATTTGAGGGTGGCGGACACAAAGCGGCTGCCGGAGCGTTCATCAACGACGACGATTTTGAGGCAGTTCAAACACGAGTGCTGACCCACGTCCGCAAGGTCCTTTCGGAAGAGTTCGCGGCAGTTTAAAGCTGTCAAAGAATAGCATGCCTTAGTTACGTACTGAGAGGTCTTGTTTGCGTTGGCAGATGGGAGCGAGACCGACGCATGACGAATTTCCCATCAAACTCTAAAACTATCGGTTTTAACGAAATCGAAATGGTACCAACGGTCCATATTTCATCCCTGAAAATGGCCCGTCGCCTACTTCACAAACGACTTCGAATCTGTGTAAAGTACTGAACTTACCAGAATTGACAGAGACCAAGATTGGTCTCGCCGAACAGGCGGCATATCGGAGTGAATGAAATGGGTGGCATCATGAGATTGGGCTTCGTTATTTCTTGTTTGTTATGTGCTGTTTTCACTCAATCTGTAGCCGCAGATGTCGTTACTTATAACGTTGACCTCGGTGGGATTGATGAATTGGGGAGCGGTTTGGAAGTCCGGGTTACTGGGACCATTTCGGTTGATGTGGATCGCCCAGTTGGAGCCGCCATTACGTCGAGTGATCTTTCCTTTCAATTGGGCTTTGATTTGATCGATCGGCCCTCTACACCTAACTTCGATTACAACGACAACTTTGATGCATTTGATCTGGACTGGGAAGAAGACAACGACCGTTTGTATATGACCCGTCTTACGAATTCGCCGGACAATAATTTTTTCGGTTGGAATCAGATTCAATCGCTTGCAGCCCACCGATTTATTTTAGGAGCGGGAAACCAAGCCCATCGCTTGCAGCGAATCGATGGATTTGGAAACACAACCCATTTAGTTACGCTTAAGTCAGCGAGCGGGCCGGACGGGCCCAATGGATTTTTAATTGGTGCCACCAATGCCGTTCCCGAATCTGGCTCGGTGGCGGTTTTGGGATTGATGTCGATTGCCATCTTTTTCCGGCGGCATCGAAGTCTTTGTCGGTAATCCCATGGTAGATCAAGTGAATTCGACTTGAGTCATTTGTATCTACCGCCTGTCGGATATCCTTCATCCATCAGTAGCGTGCTTGGTCCAACTGATCAGGGCTGTACAGTCGCCAAGGCCGTGAACACAATATTAGGATGTCCTATGCCATCCGATGTCGAAATCTCGTCAAAACCTATCCCGGTAACCCACCCGTCGAAGCGGTTCGCGGGATCGACTTTGAAGTTGCCATCGGCGAATGCTACGGAGTCCTTGGTCCCAATGGTGCGGGCAAGACAACGACGATCGAAATTCTGGAGGGATTGCTCGACCCGACTTCGGGTGAGGCGGAAATTCTTGGTTTGAACTGGCGGGAAAACAGCCAATCTATCCGTGAAAAAATTGGTGTTTCTTTGCAAGAGACTGAACTTAGCGATCGTCTCACTGTTGGCGAAACACTGACACTTTTTCGCAGCTTTTATACTCACGGCATCAGCCCGCGTGAGGCGATGGCAACCGTGTCGCTCGAAGAAAAAGAAAATGCCTGGATCAAGAAACTGTCGGGGGGGCAAAAACAGCG
>JBCCSJ010000014.1:0-38910 GCA_039200505.1 Planctomycetota bacterium
AAACGCAAATTCCTGATCGCATCCCACAAGAACATGACCCCCATCGAGGTGAGATCAAACAGAATCTCACACCCTGCAGCGGCCATCTTGGGACCACCAAATCCAACAGAAGTGATGTCTGGTTGGCGATTTTTGAGTTGTTTGATCAGGTTGGAACCGTGCAGGTCACCACTCGGTTCCCCAACGGAAAAAAAGATTCGCATGGCTATCCCGCGCCTCGACAGTTTCCTGACGGTAATTATGTCAGACTGGCGAAACTTCTAATAGGCGAATCTCGATCCGAAGCCAAAGCCACTGTCGGCCCTGAGGCTGCGAGCTATCGTCACTTCGGAAATTCTTATTCGTATTCGGTCGCAGAGATTGCCTGTCCTATCCCGCCAGGAACCAAGATGCGGCATAGTACAAGATTAAGCCGACAGCAAAGATACTACCAAACCAAACCAACGCATTGACGATTCCATACGCATGCAAGTCTTCTGGACGCGGGTTTTTGACAGGATCGTAGTTTTGATCAATCGACATCTTGGACAACCTTTACGGATCAAAGCATCAAGCGATTACTTTTTAGAAAATGATTTATCGAACCGTTTTTCACCGAAAACCAATTCAATTCGCTTATCTTCATCGGCAGTTCTGGCTACCTTTCCGCTACATCGATTGCAACAAAATCTTACCGAGACACCGGAGACGTCGACAACTTCCTCATCATCCACTTCACCACCCGAAATCGGACAACCTGTCTGGACATATTGCCCAGTCGTTACAAGCTGTCGATTGGCTTTGGCTGCGAAGGTTTGGGTATCTTTTCTGAACGCAGCCATGCTGTCCGAGTTGGCGAAATAGACGGTACCCGATTTGTATTGCATGGATTGTTCCGGCGTCACATTGGTTTTACCCGAAACGGGACAACGAGCCTGTTTCAAATCGATTGAATTCGATTTGGCAACGAATCCTTTTCGAAATGCATCGTTATTGAAGACAAGTTTTGCCTTTTCGGACAGCTTGCTTAATTGGGTCACCTTTTCACAACAATCCGCATTGCAGAATCCAATCTCGACTCCACCGACTGTGGTTGCGAACTGTTCTAAAAAGGGCTTACCAGAAAACGGACAACTTTTTTGAACGAACTGGCTTGTGAGGACCAATTGGTGATTAGCCTTGATCAGATAACGGGCATCATCCCCTTTCTTCAGGTCGTTTTTGAATTTGTCAGCACACTTATCGCAGCAAAAATAGACGTTGCCACCTTGGAAGGGCACTGCCGTGTCGATCTTGGCTCCCTTTTTTCCGTTGATTACGCATTTGATGCCGGTCAAATCTGGTTCCTGCCCATTTGCAAATCCTACCCCGATCAAGCAGACAATTAGCCCCCACATGAACATTTGCGTTTTCATCTTTTGTCCCTTCTAAAATATCGCCGAATACGAGTGTACTGCTTTCGTAAGATGGTTGAAGTTCCATTTTGTTGACTCTGAATTTCAATCGCGTTTGATTCTCGGTTCTTCAAGCTGAAATGTGAGAATCCATCCCACCATCGTCGTTACGATCACGAACCCAAAAACAGCCTCAAAGCTAATTTGATCGACCAGTGCCCCTGCCACAGGTCCTAGAAAGATCGGAGGGATTGAAATTGCTAGGTTCAGCGTGCTTAAGTAACGCGGGTGTTCCGAATTTTCACAAATCTCTAACGTGTAATAGTTGAAAAAACGAATCGTGATTGGAGTCAATCCAAGTAACCAAAATACAAACGTAAATCCGTACCATCCTCCGATGTCAAAATGAACGATCACCAACGATGTGATTGGAGCCAGACAAAGCAAAAACATGGCGAGTTTCAATACCAGTCGGTTTCCCAAGCGGTCCGCAATCCACCCCCCGGGGATGCTGAAAAACGCTGCCCCTAAATTTTGAGCAATCACCCAAGGAACCAATGAGCTTAACGACAGATTTAGCCGATCCCGGGCCAACCTCTGGTAGTGAGGAAAAATCAGCAGATACATCCCAAACAGAGCAGCTATGATCGCCAGCTTGCGGAAATTAGAATCCAGTTTGATAATTTGAATTGAAGATCGAAACAACTGGCCAAGTTTCCTCGTTTTACCTTCGACGTGGTCATGTTCTTCTTGTAGAAAAAAAACAGCGGTTGCGGCGACCAGAAATCCTGCACCGGTGACCGCAAAAATGGCTGAAAAATTCGGATCAGCACCTTCTGACTTGGTTGAATCCGGGAGCCACCAATTCAATAGAATCCAGGCAGCGCTGACGGCGACACTGGCGCCGATTACTGTCCCGATCAACGACATTCGCCCACGTAAATCGAACCGAACCAGTTTTCCAGTCGTCGTATTAAGCAGAAGTTGGTTAACTCCTAACGAGCAAAAAAATAAACCATACATCGCCAGAAAAAAGAATGGCATCCAGGCAGAACCGGCCGGTTCCCAGGCGAACACGATCGCAAGCACAAAAAAACAGGTTGCCATGAAACCAGTCGTCACCAGCAACCATCTTGTTTTCAATCGGCTATGTTTGATCCGATCCGACAGTAACAACGGAGGGATGCTTTGCCCAAATCGATTCAGTAGTGGTAAGCAGCCACGAAGCCATCCAGCCCCTCCGACGAAATCCAAAACGGCCGGCATGATGATGCTTTCGGTTTTGAAAATCCAACCGATTCGCTGAAACACCAAATAAAAGATCAGCAGAAAAAAATTCCGATTCTGCCGGGAATTCTCACCTGCGGATTTTGCAGGAACGGTTCCTTTGGAAATATTGGGCGAGTTCATCCAAGGATTGGAACCGATCATCCGAAATCAGGGAATGCCTCAAAATGCGATTCGGCCAGAATCAAGGTATCAGTGGCCCGTTTCCCTGCAACTGATTGGCAAGAGTTAATTCGATAACCTGCCCTGTGAAACTAGCAGCAATTCAAGATAGCTGGTCCGCATCATACCGCTTAATCCGATCGAATCTGCGAGGGTAACCAAAGCTTGTTTGGCAGTTTCGATTTCCGAATCATCGCTGACGACAAGTTCGAGCTCGCAAAAATTGCCGACATCCACAACTTCATCAAGACAGACCTGAATCTTTGCGTTGTCGAAATATACAACGTACCAAGTCCTGCGTTTTTCAACTGTTGCGACTGAAACATAGCCAAGTTCCAAAAATGTCTGCCTGATTTGCTGTGCAATTTCAGCATTCCCTAATTGGGTCTCAATCTCCTTTCTGATTTTCGCTTCTGTATCCAGGTTGGGTCCTTTGTAGGTCAGGCAAAACCGATCGTCTTCGGATCGAATCCTCAGAGCTTGGTCGGTTTGAGCAAAATCTCGCAGCGGATCGTTTAAATACTCATCAGATTGGTGAACACTCTGTTTCCATTCCGCATTCAAACCATCCAGTCGCAAATTTAATGCATCCAAGTCGGGGACTTCAAATTTTAGTTCGACCTCAATCATTTTTTGGCCAGCCTTCAAAAGGCACTACGCAACAGTGCAGTACAAAAACAAAGAGATTCGACCGTCGATCCGATCGAATCTCAAATAAAGTAACAAAATGGTTAATCTAAAATGGGTCGCTCCCTGCGAGCCGCATGTTCATAGCTGTGTTTTTTGGCCTAAAATGTTTTGATCAGCAAAGGCCAGGGCGAACCGAATCAATCACTCATCTGATTTCTTGACGCAGTAAATTCGCGTACCGGTTCGGATAAACAACGATGACTCGCCGGCAGCAGCACCATAAACAATTGGGTCGCCGTAGGAATTGGAACTACTACGCGACCTTTCTTCCATCGCTCGGATTTCTTCCTTGCCGATCATCCCATCACTGTTGGAATCCATCCTGTCGAAAAAACGCTTCATTGAGTCAGGCATTTCATCTTTCTCAATGTTGCCGTCCCCATTTTTATCAGCGGCCTTGATTCGGTCAGCAAAACTTCCACCTGATCTCTGCGGTGCGTGCTGGACATAGGTTTCAGGCGTAGGTGGTTTCGCCATATCCCACAAATCGTTGACGGCCACCTCTTTATACTGTTTGCCTGATTGAATTACGGTAGTTTTCCCATCTTTGCCGAACAGATAGATATGCCCATCGGCAGCCATCGGCGTTGCCCAGCACATTCCGGCGGTCCGTTCGCGGTACAACGTTTCGCCACTTGCCAAATCGGTGCAGCAAAATACGCCCACATTGTTGACGCTGTAAACAAGCCCATCAACGACCAATGGACTCGCATAATGGCAAATCGCATTTCTGGATCGCCAGGCAATTTCCGCCTTCGAACTTTGTCCAGCATCAACACTGATACAACAGGTTGTTTGAGGAATCTCACTTTC
Organism: Planctomycetota bacterium; assembly: GCA_039200505.1. Classification (GTDB taxonomy): domain Bacteria; phylum Planctomycetota; class Planctomycetia; order Pirellulales; family Pirellulaceae; genus Mariniblastus. The sequence continues at coordinate 4,326 of JBCCSJ010000014.1, forward strand.
TCCCCCCCGCTCACTCGGTTTGGCACCCGCGATAATTTGATTTCCAACAACGGTGACCGATGGAATCGTATTTCCGCCTACCTGTTCAACGCTCCAAAGCTGTTCACCTGAGTCAGCTTTATAACTGTCGACAGTGCCATTGGAGCTTATTACAACTTGTTGAACACCATTAATGTCGGCAACGACGGGAGAAGACCACGAAGATCGCGATTCACGATCTGTTTTCCATCGGTTCTCACCTGTTTTTTTATCGACCGCCAACAGGTACGAGGGCCCTCGATGATCAATTAATACAATCACAGAATTTTCTGTTTGCGCAAGTGAGCTACCCAGCCCATGTCCGTTCTCAAATTCCCCGTACTCTTTCGTTAATGACCGCTGCCATTTGAGTTTTCCATCATGGGAAATGCCAACAACATCTCCACCTTCAAAAAAAGCATAAACGCCTAATTCATCGACTACCGGGGTAGGGGCCGCTCGGCTTTTGGCGTAGTAATTTGCATCCTCTGATGAAGAAGAAACTGATTTCTCCCAAATCGTTTCGCCAGACTTTGCATCTAGCGCGATCACAACGCTTTCTTCTTTCATCGGGCCTCTGACGGCGGTCAAGTAGACTTTACCGTCCCAAAGCAGAGGGGCCGACTGGCCATATCCCGGAAGCTCACGTTCCCATGCTATCCCAGATTCAGGCGACCACTGAACTGGCAGTTCACTGGCCGTTGAAATATTGGTTCCTTCGTTTCGAAAACCGGTCCAACGATCAGTGTCGTCGTCACCCGAAGCGGGTAAAACCGCCAGCATTGCAATCAGCAATGGTAAGTAAAAATAACTTTTTGACATTCGTATGAAATCCCGAGGGCTGTTTGTGAAGTAAGGAACGATTGTATCAAATTGGTGATGAACTCACTCAAGATTCAATCAAGTTTTCAAAGTCGACTGATTCGGAAGTGACAATTTCTTTCCTTCTTGTGAAAATAATGGCACTGTGTTCACGGCGTGAACAAAATCATTTTTGCGTGCCTGACGTTCGGCAAAATTTCAATGAAAAAAGCTTATATCATCCATGAGAATCAACAGTGGAGCGATCCGCTTTTCCAAGCCCTCGACGCCAAAGGAGTTCCATTCGAGGACTGGTTCCTGGATACAGGTTTACTGGATCTGACAACCGAACCACCAGAAGGCATTTTTTATAATCGCATGAGTGCATCGTCGCACACCAGAGATCACCGGTTTGCTCCCGAATATACAGCCGCCGTGCTGGCCTGGCTGGAATCTCATGGTCGGCGGGTCTTGAATTCCGGTAGAGCCTTGCAACTGGAATTGAGCAAAGTAGCTCAGTATGCTGAGCTTTCGGCGAAAGGAATTCAAACGCCTCAAACGATCGCGGTGATTGGTTCGGAAGGACTTGTCACCGCGGCAAGTAAGATGGGCGGGCCTTTCATCACCAAACATAATCGTGCAGGAAAAGGACTTGGGGTTCGCCTTTTTCAATCGGTGTCGGAACTGCAAACTTATCTGGATAAATCGACGCTGGAAAATCCGATCGATGGCATTACTCTGATCCAACAGTACATCCAATCGCCCGAACCTTTCATCACACGGTGCGAGTTCGTAGGTCAGGAGTTTCTTTACGCAGTGCGAGTCGATACTTCGGATGGATTTTTGCTTTGTCCCGCTGACGAGTGTCAGGATGAGGACGCAACGGTTTGCCCTGCTACTTCGACCGCAAAATTTGAAATTTTAGACGACTTTTCTGACCCGATCATCGAAGACTATCGTCAGCTCCTGATCGACAATCAAATTCATATCGCCGGAATCGAATTCATTCGCGATGCAGAGGGACGCTGCTTCACCTACGATATCAATACCAATACCAACTACAATCCAGCCGCCGAATCCAGAGCAGGGCAGTCAGGAATGAACGCGATCGCGAGTTATATCGAAAGACAATTGGAAGATCTTACCGCTCACGACGCACAAGATTCCGCAATCCTCCCGGGAAAGCTGTGAACAAGCAAGAAGACCCGGATCCGAATCCAACTCAAGACGATCAGGAAACGATCGCTCCTACGCCGTCGCCAACTTGGGAAGAAACTCCCACTGTGGCTCCCAATCTATCATCCTGCGAAAATTCGTTCGGATCGACTAACTTCATCGGTGAGTACGAACTGATGGAAGAAATCGCTCGGGGAGGAATGGGTGTTGTCTTTAAGGCTCGGCACCGAAACTTGAATCGGATTGCAGCGGTCAAAATGATCCTTGGAGGAAGGTTTTCGTCAGCGGAGGAAGTTCAACGGTTTCGAATTGAAGCAGAATCGGCGGCCAAGCTGGATCATCCGGCCATCGTTCCAATCTACGAGATAGGTGAACACGAAGGCCAGGCATTCTTTGCAATGAAATACATCGATGGTGGATCGCTGGCTGAAAAAGTGACTCAATTTTCAGATCGACCTCGCGATGCCGCAGCTTTAATTGCCAAAGTCGCTGAAGGGGTGAATCATGCTCATCAACGAGCCGTTTTGCATCGAGATTTGAAACCGGCCAACATTTTGCTGGATCGACAGGGGCAGCCTTGGGTCGCTGATCTTGGACTTGCCAAAAGCACATCGGGCGAAACCGATATCACCCGCACCGGTGCCGTCTTGGGAACGCCAACTTACATGCCCCCGGAACAGGCGGCTGGAAAATCGGTAACGACCGCCGCAGATATTTATTCTCTAGGTGCGATTTTGTACCAGCTTCTTTCTGGACGCCCACCCTATCAAGGTGACACTTCGGTTAGCATTGTCATGCAAGTCATCGAAGGACCCCCGCCCAGCTTGAGATCACTTAATCGAGACTTGGACCGTGATCTTGAGTTGATCGTGCAAAAATGCCTCGAGCGAAATCCTGACGATCGCTACACTTCAGCCCAAGATTTAGCAAATGACCTGCAAAAATGGCTCGACGGAGAACCAATTAGCATTAAACCACCATCGATAGGTGCATTGGTCAATACTTGGTTTCGCCGGAATGAGAAATTGGTTTATGCGATATTTGCCGTTTTCGTTGACATCTTGTTATGTGCTCCGGCCGTTCTGACTTTTACTAACGGAGAACAGAATGATGTCTATCAAAAATTTTCCGTCACCGAAAAACCGTTTCTTTATAAAATCGAAGCTCCCGAATGGCTGGTAGCAGCGTCGGTCATTTTTCTGATATTGGTTTTGATCCCTTCGATCGGATTTTTAAACGCAGCTATCTCAAGACCCAAAACTTTTCTTGACGCTCTTTGGGCCGGCGTGTCTACCTCAGTTGTCCTATCCGTTATATTTTACTTTTTGTTAGGGTGGATGATTTTTTTAAATGGAGCCAACAACTACATTAACCAGGATATTGCCAAACTTACCGCCTACATCTGGCCGCCCGAAAAACAGGGATCCAATCAGATTCAACTAAAGGATATTTACTCCGGACTCGATTCCATTCCAGAAAACGAAAGAGCCGTCGCGGTTGCCGAACGGATATCAGCCGACATCTATGCAAGCGCTCCGAGATCCATTTTGGCCGGGTTGGGAATTTCGTTTGGATTCGCCATCCTGATAGTCATCGGGACGCTCGTCGGATACGTGTTGTTGTATCGTTCGATTCCAGTTTGGCTAAAGATGATTCGCTATTTGATCGCCTTCGTTACCACTTGCATGTTGATGATTGGATTGGTCGGACTTATCCTTTCCATGTTCAGTTCCGACGTCAAATTTAGCCGAGACGATGACTCGTTACCCATCTTTGTGACGCTGCCAATCTGTCTGATCATCGCTTGGCTTTCGCTTCGAAAATGGCGGCGTAAAACCGTTTCCATCCAGTCTGCCAGATCATCAACTTAGTCCTTTTTTTCCAGCCAACTGATTCCATCTTTGAGATTTCCGAAGATGTCTCCATGCCAACCGTGGCCTCCAGAATAGACTTTCAACTTAGATCGCGCACCGACTTCTGACAATCGACTTGCCGCATTTTCGGCCATCCAGAACGGACAAATTCGGTCCTCTTTGGAATGGAGCAAGTAAAAGCTTTTATCCTTTCCATTTTCTAAATCTGGAAGCCAGTCAGGACGGAAAACTGACATCGCCAGGATCCCCCCTTTAATCACCGATTCTTTTTCCATTAGGCACGCATATGCTGCGGGTCCACCCGACGACCACGCCAAGATATAAATCCGTTTTTCATCGATGGTCGACTTCGACTTGACATCCTGTATGACTGCGTTGACCAACTGTTCGGTAGTGAATCCCATTTGGGGAGACTTCAGCTTCGAAGTAGGCCATACGATTTGTTGTCTGTCTGTCCATTTCTTTGCCACAGGTTGAGCCAACACATACCGCTCCCCGAAAACTTGCCGGTGGATATTTCTGACAAATGGATGGAAGTCGGCAGAACCGTTTCCTCCAGGCAAAACGATTACCAGCCCCTTTTTTCCGGCCTCCTTTCCGCCGACCAGTAGGTAGCTTCCTTCAGCATCAGCAACCTTGATCTTAATTAGACTATCAGGCTTGAAAGCTTCTTTTTCTTTACGTTCCAAACCCGCAATCTTTCCTTCAGTTGCAGTGATTGACTTGATTTCAAGAGCATCAAACCAAACCTTACCGGGGCCCCACATCTGGAGTGCAATTTCCATCGACTTGGTCCCCGCAGGAACTTTCGCTTCCCCCACGTAGTTCTTCCAATCGTGACTGACAGGATCATCCCCTACTTGCTTCGCCCCCACAAAAGCTAACCATGAAAATGAAATCAACTTTTTATTTTCATCGTAAAAATAGGCGGCCACGACAGCCTTGTACGCATTTTCCGCTTTGATAGCTGTCGATACTTGGATGGCTTCCTGCTTTTCAATTGTCAACTGGCGAGACCAAAAGGCCACCGGTAGATAGCGTTCAATCGACTTCTCAAATCCCAAACATCTTTCCCCTTTGAAACCGGATTCTGAATCGTAAATGTGTTTCACACCCTCCACTTTCGGTCCTTGAATCCAGTCACTAGGCGATGCATCCCCCACTTCAAAGTCGTCCGCAAGCAGTAACTCATTTTGTGCCGCCGAAGGATTAACCAAAGCGAAACTCAGTAAGACAAATAGGATGCACCCAAAGCTATGGTTCAACATGGATCAACCTGAATAGAAAAAATTTCGATCACCACTCAAACAACGAAGATATGTTTTTATTAGGCAGTATCCATTGCTCCATGTCAAAAAGAATCAGGGCCCCACTCAGCACTCAATTTCCCTTTGTCCAACTCGATGCATTTAATCGACACAACAAGAACAGTTTGCACCTTACCGTCGACGCGATATGCTTTAGTTTTTGAGTAACCTTGAGATAGATCGACTTGGGATTCAAACAGATGCCAACACGGGGATATATCGGGATTGATGCGGGGACTCAGGGTCTATCTCTGATTTTCACCGACGAATCACTTAACGTTTTGGCGGCCGGAGAAGGTAGCTATGACATGGTTAGCGGTCTCAACGAAGGCTGCTACGAACAACATCCCGACCACTGGATCGCCGCTCTCAAGGAAGCAGTGAAACAATGCCGCGACAAATTTGGCGAAGAGATGGAAGTTCTAGCGATCGGAATCTCTGGCCAAATGCATGGCGAAGTTTTGGCTGATCAAAATGGCGAACCTCTTTGTGCGGCTCGCCTTTGGTGCGATGCGAGAAACGATGCAGAACAGGATGAACTGACCGCGGCATTAAATGTAAAGATGCCGAAACGAATCACTTCGGCTCGCTGGCTTTGGACGCTTCGAAATCGTCCCGAAATCGCTTCAAAAACAAGTCACATTACAACTCCTGCTGGCTGGTTGGCTTTTCAGTTGACAGGGCAATGGAACCTTGGAATCGGCGATGCAGCAGGGATGTTTCCCATCGATCAAAGCACATTAAATTATAACACAGGATTGGCTATAATTTTCGATGAGATCGCCAGCCAATCTTCGAACGACCACCAAGAAATTTTATCCCTGTTGCCCAGCGTCTGCACGGCAGGTAGTGAGGGTGGTGTTTTAACCGAATCCGGGGCGGAACTATTAGGACTTTCTTCTGGGATTCCCGTTGCACCGGCCGAAGGAGACCAACCTGCCGCATTAGCCGGTTCACTTATCGGTCAAGCTGGAATGGTGTCGTGCAGTTTTGGAACCTCCGTCTGTGCCAACTCGGTAGGCGACCGAAGTTTTACTGGCGTCAGTCCGGCGGTGGATCACTTTTGCGCACCCGATGGGAAACCGATCAATATGGTGTGGCTGAGAAATGGTACAACCTACATGAACACGGTGGTTGAAATGTTTGGTTCGATGTTGGGTGACGACCGTTCCACAGCGTTTCAATCGGTCATGCCGAAAGTGCTTCAGGCCGCTCCCGACTGCGGCGGGATTCTTGCGTTGCCTTTTATGGATGATGAACCAGGACTCGGTGTCAGCAAAGGAGGAACCGCATCGTTGATCGGGCTCAACCCAGAAAACGCGACTCCTGGCAATGCGGTCAAAGCAGCTATTCTGGCTACGATGTTCAACCTGAAATTGGGAAGTCAAACGTTGGATCAGCAAGGATTCCCCAGAACCGAATTGGTTTTATCCGGAGGATTGACCAAGACTCCCGATTTAGCTCAAGTCTTGGCTGACGTGTTCAACACCAAAGTTTCGTTGCTGGCTAGTGCAGAAGAGGGTACCGCTTGGGGTGCGACACTTTTGGCGAAATATCGTTACGCAATACTCCATGGCGAAAAGAAATCATGGACTGAATTTTTGTCGACAATGCCCAACGAGAAAAAAGAATATCTTCCGGATCCAGAACCGGTTTTTCAATACGATGCGGTTTATCAAAGATATCAATCGTTAGTGAACGCAGAAAAAACGATGGCGAAGTCGAGCGTTTAGCGGCTTGTCATTTCAGTGAAAAAAATTTCGGGCGAAATCCACTATGGCGGTGTTTTTAGCAGACTAAGTATCTGCTGGGAAATCGCCTTAGGAGACGTTGCCGTCGCGACCACTCCGCTGACTGCAACCCGCCGACATCCCACTGCTAAAACGGCAGGTAGATTTTCCAGGTCAATTCCGCCGATGGCAAACGCCGGCAACTCGATAGAACTGCAAACCTGTTCAACCAATTCCAAACCGACGAACGAATGAAATTGTTTTGTCTTTGATGGAAATACGGGACCGACACCAATGTAGTCCGCACCCGCCAAAACTGCTTCTTGGGCCTGAGTGATAGAATGGGTTGAAATACCGATCAATCGATCAGGCCCCAACATACGCCTTGCCATCCCGATCGGCAGATCATCCTGGCCCAGGTGAACTCCGTCTGCCTTGATGGCGATCGCCAAGTCAACTCGATCATTCATGATCAGACGAGTATTCGAACCTCCGATGACCTTCATGATCTGCTGCCCAATTCGAACGAGCTCACGATCACAAACAGATTTGTCTCTTAACTGAATAAAATGAACTCCCGCGTCGACCAGTTTGGAAACCCTTTGGCACAGCTGATCCTCCTCGTGTTGGGCATCGACCAAAACATAAAGCTGCGCCTGTTCAAGTCGGGTCGAACTGACCATCGTTTGAATGGTTGCCTTTTCGAGCGTGTAACTTTGGTAACGAAGTTGTTCAACTTCTTTTGATTTCAAAGGATCGAAAGGCTTCAACATTTCCTCGATCGTTCGCAACGATTGCTGAACTCGGGCAAAATTCGCACGGATTAAACTCAAATTCCAATTCGATGCCCCTTCTTCATCGGATGGAATCGAACGACCCCGCTGATATTCTGAATCGGTTTGAATTCGGGTACCCACATCGCCTTGAGTGTCCCTGGCGGATAATCGAGCTACTGTGTCGAACGATTCGACCGTTGCTGTGATGTCATGACGGAATTGCTTCAGTTTTTTTGATAGAAAATAATTATCCCATTGAAGACGAACGCAATCCTCAACCACGCGAAGGCCTTCTCCGGCTCGATTGATAGCAGCGTCCAGCAGGCGAAAAACTGGAAATTCGATCTCTTTTTTTGTCATGTCTGTCACTGAGGTTAGCACTGAATCTGTCAGTTTGACATGGGAACTGGCAGGATTAAAACAGTTTTTACACGAAAGACGATTTCAATCTGGGCGACATCCAAAATCGACTTGAAATGATTTAGGCCGGAAAACTTAACCGAATTAGTCATCTAATTCATTCAACCAGGCATCCAAGCCTGTAAACCGGCCCAGAAACTCCGGCTAACTTCGGGTGTTGAACATGCACCAGCGGCTTTCGATTTCATTTGTAGGACAAACGACGAAAACGACCCGTTATAGTAGCGTTATCCCGATTGCGCAAATCGTTTTGCCGGAAATGATTGAGATTGACGTATTTTTCGTCGGCCCGGATACTTTCGTACAGATGGAAAAAAGTTTGGCACGATTTTCGCCGCCTAATCGAAATCAAGTGTTATTTTTTATCGGGAAATGGAGTGCCCAGTGGTGAGAGGACCGTTTTTACTTTGCATCTGGCCCGGTCTACCTGGCCTTTGGTTCAAAGGCAATGCATCTTCTCTACTGGTTGCAATCGGTTTTTCGATCCTGTTGAACTTGGCGTTGATCACCAGTTTCATCTGGCCAAACTCCCTTGGAGAAACTTTTCCTTTGGTGGCGTGGCCTGTGATTCTGTTAATCTGGCCGACATCGGTATGGTTAGCTTTTCAACGACTTCCTGACGTCATGTCAGTGCCGTCAAGTGAAAAAGTGGCTGATCCAGATCGGCCCGACACCTTGTTTATTCAGGCGCAACAAGAATACTTAGGTGGTCATTGGGACGAAGCACAAAGGTCGCTAGTGCGACTGATTGAACGAAACCCCAGAGACATTGAGTCCCGGCTGATGATGGCAACTTTATTTCGGCACACTCGTCGATTATCCGATGCCATTATTCAACTGGATGAGATACAGCTTTACGATGAATCTCTCGAGTGGGATTTTGAAATAAAGCGAGAAAGAGCACTGGTCGAGTCGATTGCTGAACACGAAAGTGAACCGGCAAACTTGGACCACGCAAGTCAGCAACAAGTTGATGAACAAACCGTCAATGACTGATGTGTTTGCATGCAGATGATTTTGAATCGGTCTTTTTGGCTGGCCGAAACAGGGCAGGATGCATCAACATGAAGTCAACAACGAACCAGAATGCCCAACCCGCCGTCGTTCTTGAAAACTGATCGACGAACCAATGGGAGGAATTTATGTACGAAAGATTTACTGATCGTGCCAGGAAGGTCATGCAATTGGCCAACCAGGAGGCTCAGCGGTTCAACCACGAATATATTGGCACCGAGCACATGCTGCTCGGCTTGGTCAAGGAAGGAACGGGCGTCGCCGCCAACGTTTTGAAAAACCTTGACGTCGACCTAAGGAAAATTCGGCTCGAGGTTGAAAAGCTGGTCCAAAGCGGTCCCGAAATGATCACCATGGGCAAGTTGCCTCAGACGCCGCGAGCCAAAAAGGTGATTGAATACTCCATGGAAGAGGCTCGCAACCTCAACCATAATTTTGTCGGCACCGAACACATTCTGCTCGGACTTTTACGAGAGCAGGAGGGTGTGGCTGCTCAGGTGCTGATGAATCTAGGCCTGAAGCTTGAAGAAGTCCGCGAAGAAGTTTTGAACTTACTCGGCAATGGACTCGAAGGTGGCGAGGCAGGCGAACGAGGCGGACGCGAAAACAGCGTCGAATCGGGCGAGGGATCCGAACGAAAGTCAGGCAAATCCAAAACACCTGCTTTGGACAGTTTTGGACGCGATTTAACCGAACTAGCCCGCCAATCCAAACTCGACCCCGTCATTGGTCGAAGCAAAGAAATCGAAAGAGCCATTCAAATTCTGTGCCGACGAACCAAAAATAATCCGGTCCTACTGGGTGAAGCTGGCGTGGGAAAGACTGCGATTGTGGAGGGATTTGCTCAGTTAGTCGTTTCTGGCGAAGTTCCAGAAATCCTGGCCGAGAAACGAATCGTCGTTCTCGACCTGGCGATGATGGTCGCAGGCACCAAGTACCGAGGACAATTCGAGGAGCGCATCAAAGCCGTGATGAACGAGGTTCGTCGGGCCAAGAACACAATCCTGTTCATTGACGAGCTTCACACTTTGGTGGGCGCCGGGGGCGCCGAAGGTGCCATCGACGCCGCCAATGTTCTGAAACCAGCACTCGCTCGAGGTGAAATTCAGTGCATCGGAGCTACTACCCTTGATGAGTATCGAAAGTACATCGAAAAAGATAACGCTTTGGCTCGTCGATTCCAGGAAATCATCGTCGAACCGACTTCGCACGACGAAACCGTGGAAATTTTGAAAGGTCTTCGAAAACGTTACGAAGAACATCACCGAGTACAAATCACCGACGACGCTGTCGTTTCCGCTGTCGATCTTTCAGGTCGCTACATCACAGGTCGCTGCCTTCCTGACAAAGCCATCGACGTCATTGACGAAGCGGGTGCACGGGTCAGACTGCGAACCATGAGCCGTCCGCCAGACTTGAAAGAAATTGACGAAGATATCGAGCGTCTTAATGGCGAAAAAGAGGACGCCGTAGCCAACCAAGATTTTGAAAAGGCTGCCAGCTTGAGAGATCAAGCCGATAAACTTCGCAAAAAGAAAGATCAGATCAAACGGGAATGGCGCGAAAAATCGCAACAAACCGATGGAGTCGTTGACGAAGAAGTCATTGCGGAAGTGATTTCCAAAATGACCGGAGTTCCTCTTACGAGACTTTCTACAGAAGACTCGATGAGGCTTATGAAGATGGAAGACGAACTCCACAAAAAAGTCGTCAGCCAACACGATGCCATCAAAGCGATTTCAAAAGCGGTTCGACGTTCGCGTTCTGGACTCAAAGATCCCAAACGCCCGATCGGATGCTTTATGTTCGCAGGCCCGACCGGAGTGGGTAAAACTCTACTCGCCAAGTCATTGGCCGAGTTCATGTTTGGTGACGAAGACGCTTTAGTTACGATCGACATGTCCGAATACATGGAGAAACACAACTTGAGCCGTCTGATCGGTGCACCTCCCGGATACGTCGGATACGAAGAAGGTGGACAACTTACCGAGAAGATTCGTCGACGTCCCTATTCGGTTGTCTTGCTCGATGAAATTGAAAAAGCCCATCCGGACATTTTCAATATGCTCCTACAGGTCATGGAAGAAGGTCGCTTGACGGATAGTTTTGGTCGAAACATCGACTTCCGAAACGTGATCTTGATCATGACCACCAATGTAGGTGCTCATGCTATCAAAAACGAATCTGCCTTTGGGCTTCCCGGCGGTGGAGACGATCAGTCTCACGAAGCGATGAAAGAACGTGTTTACGACGAAATCAATAAAGCATTTCGTCCTGAATTCCTGAATCGTCTTTCAGAAATGCCAATCATCTTCCGTCACCTTGAAAAGAAAGACCTCAAACTGGTTGTCGATTTCGAACTGTCCAAAATTCGAAACCGACTGTCCGAGCGAGGTTTTGAATTAATTTTGACTGACGATGCGAAGGATTATCTGATCGACAAAGGAACCGATCTCGATTTTGGAGCTCGACCCCTTCGAAGAGCGTTAGAAAACCACGTTGAAGATCCGCTTTCTGAAGAGTTGCTCCAGGGTTCTTTCCAGGGCAAAAACAAAATTGTGGTGGATGCTGTTCGTGACGACGATGGCAAACTCAAACACCTTAAGTTTGACAGCTCATTTGTGCCTCCACCGGAACCGACCGAACCTGAAGCAGTCGGCGCCAGTGTAGGCGACGATAGCGACAGCGAAGAGTGAAGTTCAAAAAAGACTTTATTGAAAAAACAGCCGAGCCCCGAATTTGATTCGGGGCTTTTTTTTTTGATAATAAAATTCCCGAACGGGACAAACATCTTAGCCCCAAGCAACGCCGGCAACACTTGGGGTTGGAAAACTACCAAGCCCCCAGCGGCCTGGTAATCCTCTAGTCGGGCCTGCCAAAGCCCGTCATGCCCGCCGACCTGCCCGAAGCCCTGAACGGGCGATCCAATAACCACAACTGCGATGTCGCGTCCGCCCGCGAGGGCCTTTCGCATTGGGAAACTGCTTCACCGGCGGAAAAACGAAAATCACGGTCAGAGTCTAGCGACTAACCCGCTGAATAAGAAAACGAAGTTAACAAGCTAATGGTCTTTATCAACATCAACACATGGCGGCTGCAAAATGGTAGCCGCAGCTCCGCTCTCCACCTATGATCGCGACGATTGAAACAAGAATCTCGACAAACGGTGTCTTAATCGGTTGGGGTTAAATGTGATCGCCGCCATCAATTGCAGATAACCCCGTAAACGGTTTCCGTCCAACAAGTTGGCCATCCCATTTCGGTAATAATGGAGGCTGGCACAATCAAGTCTCATCAGAAACATCTTGAATCGTTTTGAAATTGAATTACGACCATCGAATTCTTCAAAACTAATTGCATTCAATCCCTCAGTCCTGCGACGGGCCAACTCGCAAGCGTAAAGGTTGTACTGCTGGGCCTCCAACATGCGTCTCGCGTTGATGCTTCCACTATGAAATCGCATTGAGGTCAACGTTTCGTTAATATTTGCCAGTTTTCCAATCTCAGCAAATCGCAGAAATAGATCCCAATCTTCGGAAACTGAATGGTCCCAGTAGCCGCCGCATTGTACGAATGCTGATTTTCGGAACATCGTGGATGAATTACACATCGCATGTCGATTTTCTATCAACTCGTCATAAATAGCTTTGTGCTGAGTGGGTAGGTTCGATTCGACGCCGCTGACACCACTGGCTCCCATGCGGGATATCTGCGATCCGACCATCACCACATCAGGATTTGCATTGAGGAATGCCGCCTGTTTTTCGAGCCGATTTTCAAACGCAAAATCATCGGCATCCAGGCGAGCGATATACTTTCCGCGGGCATGAGAAATGGCCAAGTTAGCCGCCGCCTGTTGCCCCTGGTTCGATTGATGAAAGAGAATTAAACGCGGATCGGAAATCGAGCGCAAGTATCGTGAAGTCTGGTCGGTCGAACCATCATCGACCACGATAAATTCGAAGTCTTCCAGCGTCTGGATTAAAACCGATTCAACCGCCTGCTGAAGAAAAGGCATTCCGTTGTACACGGCCATCACAACCGATACGACTGGATTTTTCGTAGGTGCTTGAGATGAGTCTGCCACGGGATGCGATCGCCAAAGGTTCTTGGAAAACGATCATTTTAATTGGAAGTTCAAAAAAGAGTGCCGAGGGCTTCTAAACTCTAGAAAACTTGTAGCGAATTGTTGTAGGCAAGCCGCTGGAGAACCGTATTCCCTACTGAGCAAGTCGCGATATTCGTCCTTTTGTGGTCTTTTCAACTGGAATGAAAATTTGCGGCCGGACCTTTGGGTGAATTTGCTGGACGAATCCGGAAATTAAGAAGCGAACACAATCCCACTAGACCACGCGACTGAAAACTAGCTTGCACGAAATACCCTCAAACCTAATCGGCTAACGGATCATGGATAGAAACGATCGAAAAAATCGAAAGCCTCACTGGAAAACCGAATCCACATCTAATTTCGAAGACGAAATTAAGTCGGATTTTGATGACATTAACATCAGCGAATCTGGGGTCTGGAGCCCACGTTTTGGGGGAAACACAGATTCCAAATCCAAAACCGGTGATCGGACGGCTCGAAAGTCGTCGACTCGCCGAACGAAGCAGCTGCCCTTCCTTGGACGAACATTTGGATCTCGGTAAATCAGACTCTCGTGAAATGCAGTCTTCAATTTTCTGGCAACTTTCAAAGTCGTTTCAACGGGCAGTGTCCAGTACGGTGATTTTTGAGGGCGACCTCAGATGTCTGCCAACAACCGCAAATTTATCCACCCAAGCGCAGAGTCGAATTCTTCGGGACAGCTTTACAAATTAAATTCTGATTTGCAAAACTGACTCACATGGAGATAATTCGAGGCAGTATCGTGGTTTCTCTGGGTATTTCTCGCCTTTCGAAAACTGCGAGTCGACCCTGGAATCAATCGAAAAGGCGGCTTGATCGTGCAGCAAATTCGTGGCGGACGGAGTGCCGGTTTCACACTGGTTGAGTTGTTGGTAGTCATCTCCATTATCGGAGTTCTCATCGGAATGCTGTTGCCTGCTGTGCAACAGGTTCGAGAAGCGGCACGTCGAACGCAGTGTGCCAACAATCTTCGCCAACAGTGTTTGGCAATGCTCAATTACGAGGCCTCTCAACAGAAATTCCCGCCTGGATACACGGTACCGGCGAACACAATGTGGTCCGCGTTCATTCTTCCCCACATTGAACAGGGAAATCTTTTCGAGAAAATAGATCTCGATGGCCCCTGGGGTGCCCACGCATTGGCTTCCCAAGAGAACATTGACGCCCTGAGTGTTTTTATTCCAATCTTTCGGTGCCCTTCTTCTGGAATTCCCAGAGTACAGTTCGATCCATTCATCCAGGCAGATCGGACTCCCAGTTGTTATCTTGCCTGCGCGAGTGGGAATAACAATCGTGAATCGGGGGATCGGCCGTGGGTGGGTATGAATCGAGACGGAGACCTGGAAGCCTCCGATGGTATCTTTTATTTGAATAGCTCGATTCCAATCGACGATATCCTCGACGGAACCTCAACGACCGTTCTCATTGGGGAATCATTGCCGGATCAAGATGTCACCGGCATCGACTATTCGGGCAATTCGCAAAAGATTGATCATTGGTATATCGGTTCTCGAGAATTGCATTTTTACGAAAATATTCCCTCCGACAGCGCGGAGTCCTCGGAGTGTCTTGGTTCGACTGCATGCCCAGTCAATTCGTGGCGCGACGATCTCGCTCCCATTAATGACCGCGAACTTTCGTTCGGAAGTGCTCACCCGACTGGAATCAATCTTGGTTTTGCCGATGGACACGTCGACTTCATAGAAAACCGCATCGATTCCGTCACTTATAGCGCAATTGGTACTCGTTTTGGTCGTGAAGTAGTCAACGATTTTTAGTCATTGAATTGCCATTGACGGATTGCCGATAGGGTTCATTATCGGGATTGGTCCACACTCTCGGACTCACGATTATGACGAGAAGCCTCAGGGGAAATCGTATGAAGCGCGTCCTTCATTTTTTATGCCTGTTAGTCATTGTCAGTTTCATGGCGGGTTGCCAGCCTGCCGATAAACCTGCCGGTGGCTGATGACAAAAAAGCTCTTTGTCCGGTTCGGACAATACGCAACAGATTGCCGCTCAAAAAGAATACGCTCGGCCAAATCTCTCAAAAAGGTAGGGCAAGGTGCGGCAGAGGCCGGCGGTGAAAAAGTGTCAAAGGCAATTGCCTTAACCGCTGGCATTCATGAAGTCAGGACTTGGACCGCAACTGAATGTGTCATTTCCTTTCGCCAAACGTTCGAATGTCCTTTTAGTACAAACCGTCCCGCTAGCAGTCTTGATTGCGGCTGAGTAGCAGATTTGTCGAAATCGCTACAATCCGCAAAGGCCCTCAAGTCTGCCAAGATTTACGCCGATGAGAGATAGGTAATCATGCAGGGGGGCATGTATTGTCAACGTGCGCACCCATTCAATGTCTTCGGTCTCTTCCAACCCGAACTCTGAAGTGTCCGGCCAAAATGAATTGACCGGACTATCGCTCTGGTTTTACAACTGGGCATCGGGATGGGGTGATTTGGTCGTCAATGCAATTGTGGCAATTGGCGATTTCAGTTTGTTCGTGATCCGCACTCTTCGCTGGCTGTTTACGCGGTTGCCGAAAGGAGAAACTATCTGGCCCAATTTTTATCGGGTCGGAGTTTCCAGTCTCCCCGTAGTGGCACTCACCGGGACCTTCATTGGAATGGTGTTGGCCGTACAGAGTTTTTTCCAGTTCCGACAATTGGGACTGGAAACGCGGCTCGGTGGCGTAATCAACATGACGCTCGTTAGAGAACTAGGCCCGGTACTGGCAGCAACCATGCTGGCCGGACGCGTTGGATCGGCGATGGCAGCTGAACTTGGCACGATGCGAGTCACTGAACAAATTGACGCATTGGCAGCCATGGGAGCCAACCCAATCCGCTACCTTGTCGTTCCTCGATTCTTGGCTTGTTTATTTCTGATTCCAACCCTCACGATCATGGCAGACTTTATGGGAGTCGCTGGCGGGCATTTTTATTCCGTCAATATATTGAGCATCGACATCCACCACTATTGGTCCAACAGCGCCAAGTTTGTGACCAACTTTGACCTGTTCGTAGGAATCTTCAAAAGCATATTCTTCGGTTCTGCCATAGCGATGATCAGTTGTTACCAAGGGTTCAATTGCAAACCGGGCGCCGAAGGCGTAGGGCGAGCATCAACGGCCTCGTTTGTTTATTCCTTTGTTGCGATTCTGGTTCTTGATTTGTTCCTCGGCATCGCTCTCGATTCAATCTATTTCACGATGTATCCCGAAGGGACCGGTTTACTGTAAAACGGCGATAACGAATCAATACTTATTTTCTTGAGGCAAATACTCGATCGTGATGATTGAACAGATATTAGATGAAGAACAAGAATCACTGGTTGAAGTGAATGATGTCTCGGTGCGTTTTAACACTCAAACCGTTCTTCGAAATATCACTCTCCGAATTCCACCCGGGCAGACGCTCGTATTATTGGGAGAAAGTGGATGCGGAAAGACGGTACTGATGAAATCCATCATCGGTCTTGTACAGCCGACACTTGGAGAAGTCTACTTTGACGGTGAAAACATCAATCGGTTGAACGATTACCAACTCAGTCACATGCGTCTTCGGTATGGATTTGTTTTCCAAAATGCTGCATTGTTTGACAGCATGACTGTTGGACAAAACGTGGCGTTCCCCCTAAGACAACACGGAAGATTCACGGACGAACAAGTACGCGAAATGGTTTTGTCCCGGTTGTCCGAAGTTGGCCTTCCTGATTCGGTGGTCTTCAAAAAACCAGCCGAACTTTCCGGTGGCATGCGAAAACGAGTCGGTTTGGCGAGAGCACTGATCATGAATCCAGAATTGATCATGTATGACGAACCGACCACTGGACTGGATCCAATCATGAGTGACGTGATCAATGAGTTGATCATTCGAACTCGCGGTCGAAATCCGGTTACCAGCATCGTGGTGACTCATGACATGAACACTGCCAGAAAAGTGGCAGATCGAATTGTGATGCTAATCCCCTATCCACGTGTTCAAGACGGAGAGTCTCAGATCATTTTTGATGGGACTGTGAAGGAACTGGACAACTGTCGTGACCGCCGCGTGCAACAGTTCATTCACGGGGAAGCGGGCGAAAGACTGATGGAATTACGAGCAGGACAGTCGTAGGCAAGGCAAAAGATTATGGACGAAAATATCTTAAAATTCCGTGTCGGCGTTTTTGTCGTCATCGCCATGTGCATCTTGGGGATTCTGGTCTTTCTCAACAGCGAGGGGTTTGTTCCTCAATACATCGTTTATGTCAAACCGACATCCGCTCCGGGAGTAACCCGAAATACCCCGATTCGAAAAAACGGTATCTTAATCGGGAGGGTCCGTCGCGTTTCCACCGAAGATGATCACGTACGACTCGATTTGGCTATCAATTCGGGCGAAAAAATCTACGAAAATGAGACCTGTTCCATTGGCACTGAATCAATTTTGGGCGATGCAGTCGTCGAATTTTTGACGAAATCCGCCGATGAACGAGGCCCGGTCGTCCAAGAAGGCGACACGATCTCAACGGTTGCCATTGCCCGCAACCCGCTCGATTTTGTGGATATGTTTGCCGATTTGAAGCCGGAAATCAGCACCGCCCTCGCAGTCGTTCAGGATGCTGGAAAATCTGTGGATGAAGCGGGTGTGGGCATCAGAAATCTTTCTGACTCAATTCAAAATATCTTTGACCAGGACGACAATGAAGTCAAAGCATTGTTACTCGACCTTCGCACGATGAGCCAGAAAGCCCAGGCCGCCTTGGATAACTTCAACCGCATTTTCGAAAACGTCAATCGAGTCGTTGGAGACCCTGAATTGCGAAATCGTGTCAGGGATTCGCTGGCCGAACTACCCAAAATCTTCCAAGAAGTTCGCAACACGGTGACCGACACGCGGGACGCTATTCAAGCATTCGCCAAAGTTCCCGACAACATCAACACTAACTTGGAAAACATTAAACCGTTGACCGAATCGCTCAAAATTCGCGGCCCTGAAATTTTAGATCAGGTGAAAACCAGCTTGAGCAACGTCGATGAATTTGTTTCCGAAGTGCGGCAATTTACCAGCTCACTTAAGAATCTTCAGAATTCGGAAGGGACGATCGGAAAACTGTTGAATGATTCTGAGATTTACGATTCGGCTCTAGCAACCGTCAAAAGGATCGAAGAGATAAGTATCAAGCTTGAACCAGCCATTAACGATTTAAGAATGTTTGCTGATGAAATCGCCCGAGACCCTGGAGTTATCGGCGTCCGAGGTGCACTGGATCGACGACCATCCAAGACGGGCTACAAGGGGAATGCGGTCGGACGAGACGGTGGATTGTTTCAGTTCAGATAATAGGCCATCAATCCGAACAATAGAATTCTCAAAATCATCCGACGGGTGCCGGAACCGAAAGATCGGGACCAAATAATATCATGAAAAGACAACCGTTATAAAAACATCTATCTGTCGTCCCTTCGGGACTTTGATTTGTTGATTAACATGACATCCATGGGCTGATGCCCATGGCTACATTCTATCGCCACTTCGTGGCTGTGTTGCATTGAGTTCATTATGGGTTAGCGATTGTCGTCGCCGGTCCCAAAAGGACGGCAAATCAGAACGCAAATGGATCACGAAGACGAATGCGAAAGGTTGACGATCGTCGAGCGTAAGTCCCGAAGGGACGACATGGTGTAGCCCTAGGCGTCAGCCTAGGGTCTAAAAAATATCCAACCTCCAAAGCCCTTGGAGGGCGGCAGGTTCTTCACCAAGATTTCTTGTTCGCGTACGGAACCGAAAGATCCTGGTTTGGGATTCAACAATATTATTGAAAGACAACCATTATAAAAGCACCTATCTGTCGTCCCTTCGGGACTTTGATTTGTTGATTAACATAACATCCATGGGCTGATGCCCATGGCTACATTCTATCGCCACTTAGTGGCTGTGGTGCATTAAGCTCATTACAGGTTACCGATCGCAGTTGCTCGCCCTGAGAAACAACAAATCGTCACCCAAACGCAAATGGATCACAAAGCGAATGCGAAAGGTTGACGATCGTCGAGCGTAAGTCCCGAAGGGACGACATGGTGTAGCCCTAGGCGTCAGCCTAGGGTCTAAAAATATCCAACCTCCAAAGCCCTGGAAGGGCGGCAGGTTCTTCACCAAGATTTTTGTTCGCGTACAGAATCGCAGGATCGGGACTCAACAATATCATGAAAAGACAACCGTTATAAAAACATCTATCTGTCGTCCTTTCGAGACTTCGATTTGTTGATTAACACAACATCCATGGGCTGATGCCCATGGCTACATTCTATCGCCACTTTGTGGCTGTGTTGCATTAAGTTCATTATGGGTTAGCGATGGTCGCCACCGGTCCTACCGGAATCAACAGATCAATTGATCGAACTGGTCACCATGCCACGTTGAACATTGCCGCGTAGTTCGTTGGCACGATCTAGCAACAAATTTTCTTGAACCTGAGTCCGAGGCTGCATCTGAAATTCAAGTTGACGATTGTCTCGAATTTCGCGAGGCCAGAAGTTTTCGGTCACCAGACTGATCGGGAACGATTCGTACCAATTGGGCTTGATGTTTTCCTGAACTTTAATTGTTTGGTACCCATCTTTTTCAAGCTTAAATTCCCTGGTACCGGTGTACGTGAACGGAATAGCAAGTGGCGTTCGTCCGACCGGCTGTTGATCGATCGTGACGGCAGCACCTTCAGGTTGGCTGTTGACGATGAAACGTCGTTGTACACAGCCAGTCGTTCCAAGCAAAATCAGAAAAAGCGGAACAACTATTCCAAGTTTTCGAGGATCCATCATTTTATGCTTTCCGTCGGAGTTGGCTGAATGCCGACATAACCAAGGCTGATCGAGGCAGTCCGTTGCACTTAACAACCTCCCTTGCACCACGATTTATCAGGCCGCGGAGTTTAGCCCTTGATTTCCCCCACTGAAAGATCGTTTTTTGGGGACAATCGGGGCGTTTGTCTTTTTTCAGGCTGTCCTGTGCCACGAGAATTGGGAGAGTGGGAAAATTAGCAAATTGCCCAGTTTTTTGCTTGGAGCTGGCAGGTTAAACTAGATGCGTCAGGACGGTCCAAAGATAACCATGAGCGAAAATCTATTGAAATGGGAAGATTATATCCAAGTCGCATCGCTCAGCGACATTGGGATGCGGCGTACCACCAATCAGGATAATCTGGCCGTCTCTTTTGCCAGCAGCATGGATCACTGGGAACGCAAAGGCCACTTATTTATCGTTGCCGACGGGATGGGAGCTCACGCGGCTGGTGAATTGGCCAGCAAAATCGCGATCGACCAAATCCCGCATCTTTATGCCAAATTCAACGAAGTTTCGCCTCCTGAAGCGATTAAACAGGCCGTTCAGGATGCGAACGCCGAAATCCACCGGCGGGGACAGGCCAACGAAGAGTTTCATAACATGGGGACGACTTGCAGTTGTCTGAATATCTTGCCCCAAGGAGCGGTCGTCGCTCATATCGGCGACAGTCGCGTCTATCGATTGTCTCAAAATCGGATTGAACAACTAACATTTGACCACAGTCTCGTCTGGGAAATGCGGGCCGCTGGTCAATTGACAGCCGAAGAAGAAAAACAGGGCAAAGTCCCCAAAAACGTGATCACCCGTTCACTCGGTCCCTATCCGGAATGCAAAGTCGATCTGGAAGGTCCGTTTCCAATTCAAGTAGGTGACACCTTTTTACTTTGCAGTGACGGATTGACGGGAGTTGTTTCCGATACCGAAATCGGATCCATCTTGGCCAACATGGCCCCCGACGAAGCAGCATCGGTACTCATCGATTTGGCAAATCTTCGCGGTGGTCCCGACAACATCACCGCCATCATCGTCAAAATTACGCATCCCAAAATGGCAACCAACCAGGCCAATTTGGGGTCGATGAAAGTGAACGAGAAATCTCAACCAATCCCGGTTTGGGTCTACATTGTATTAGCCTTATGCTTAATCCTCGCCGGTGCCCTGTGGTTTTTGACCAATAGTTGGCAATTGGCTCTGATTCCCGGACTACTTGCGATTGCTGATTTTATTTATTTGATCATCCTGATCACTTCGGGGAATACGACCGCTGATATCGTTTCACCCAATAAAAGATTTGGGAAAGGTCCCTACACTCGGTACAACTGTGCATCTAGTTCTCAGTTTGCGAAACAAATCTCAGATATGCTGCGCAAGCTTCAGGAAGGCGCCCTGCGGGAAGATTGGAAAGTTGACTGGCCACAGCTAAAAGGACTGATTGCCGAAGCGGAAGCTGCCACCAAAAAGAAAGACCACTCCAACTCCATTCGCGCCTACGGCCGGGCACTCAGTTTCTTGATGGACCAACTTCGTAACCAAAACGATTCCGGCAATTCCACCATCGATCTATAAATTGCACCCACATTTATAAAAAGCGGCCGACTCTTGATGGGTCGCTTCCATCGCTTTCGATTGCGAAATACCTTGGCCACTTTCGGCTAAGCTAGAGGCGAATTGGAATGACTGCCAACCTATCAACGCGTTTTGTCCAGGCCAGCAACCAGCAACGCAATCAACCTTTCATCAGGCAGGGAAACCCTAAAGCAAGTGCCAATGGGTATCGTGAGCGGCTCATGTTTGCTTTACTCGGCAGTCCCGTGGCTTCAAATTCGGCAAGTCGAATCAATCTTTGTTAGCGTTTGGGCACGACCTTTCGAAGCAAACGGTTTGCAATTTTTTCACGAATTGACATTGCCGTTTTTACATAAGCCTTGTAATTTTTGCCGCCCCCAAAGTTGAGGGCAGAACCGAAAACACGCCAAAACGAAATGTTTTTCGGCCTTTTCTCTTCTATCTGAATTCTTCAAATCCAATTTAAGTTTGGTTTACAACTTGCTTACTTTCAAAGTTCAATCTGAAACAGATCAATCGGATGACCAAGGAAGGTAGCCCATGTTTTCGTTCAAAAGAGTTCGTTCGCAAATGTATCTCGGGGTATCGACGCTTGTCTTCCTCGTGATCGTTCTTTCGGCCGCCGGTTTTATCGGCATGATGAAGTTTCGCAAGCTTACCAAAAACATTCGAGAACGTTCCCAAGAACTTCCAAAGGCGGCTAAACTCGCTCGAGAAGTCATCGAACTTCGTTCGTTGCTCTGGAGAATGAGCCAGCCCGAAAATGAATACGATTTTCAAAAAGTTGATCGCCTGGACATCCAAGCCAAAGTCAAATTGGTTGAAATGGCTCTCGAAAATTACCAGGTCCAATTAGAGAATTGCGAAGTCATCGATCCAAGAATTGGTGATAAAACTGCTGAGCTAGAATTTGTTACTGAGTTTGAACGCCGACTCGATTCGTTTCGAAACAGCCTTCACGATACTGACACGACTCGGTACTGGTTCCAAACAAACGAGACCTTCATCGACCTCGAACAGGACGTTGTTGAATTACAAAAGATGGCGACCGAAATTCCGGTTTACATGCAGCAACGCATGACCAGCTTCGCTGAACGTGCTCGAACCGAGTACCATGCCTGGATGACTTTTAGCGTGGTCATCGGTGCGACGTCGATTCTGTTGATCGGTTTCCTAATCTACTGCTTTCGTTCCCGAATTATTCACCCACTTGAAAAACTGGTGGAAGGTTCACGGCAGGTTGCTGGCGGAAATTTTGATTACCGCATTAAGCTGGAAACCGATGATGAAGTGAAAGAATTGGCCGACGCTCTCAATGCGATGACTTCCAACTTCCAGGCCATCAAAACAGATCTGAATCGCCAAGTCCAGCAACGGACCAAAGAAGTCGTTCGAAGCGAAAAAATGGCCAGCGTTGGATTTCTGGCGGCGGGCGTTGCCCACGAAATCAACAACCCCTTGGCCACCATTGCATGGTCTGCCGAATCGCTGGAATCCCGAATCCACGATATCGTATCGTCTGATTCCAACCGGGACGAAATCGAGGATATGAAAAAGTATCTCAGGCGAATTCAGGATGAAGCCTTCCGATGCAAAGGAATCACATCGGGATTACTCGATTTTTCCCGGATGGGAGACGTCAAGAAGGTACCGACTGACCTAATTGGAATCATTCATTCGGTCATCGAGATGGTCAAACCGCTCAGCAAGTATCGAAACCGCAACATTCATTTTGATTACGATGCGGGGATGGTCGCGGTCGTCAACGAACAGGAAATGAAGCAGGTCGCATTGAATTTGATCACCAATGCTCTAGGAAGTATCGAAGAGGGAGGCACTGTTTCGATCAACCTGAAAAAGTCTGACAACGAACAAGTCAACTTTATTGTTAAGGATGACGGCTGTGGAATGACCGACGAAGTTCTGCAGCACCTGTTTGAACCCTTTTTCACTCGCCGTAGAGACGGGCAGGGGACTGGGCTTGGATTGTCGATCACCTACCAAATTGTTGAGGAACACGGGGGGCGAATCCAGGCTTCCAGTGGCGGCCCCGGCAAAGGTTCTTCGTTCAAAGTCAGCCTTCCATTAACTGTTGCAGACAAACTTGACAATGTAAAAGTAGCGTAGGAATAAGAAACCATGGCCGATCAAAAATCACTCAAAGTCTTGTTTGCCGACGACGAAATCCACTTGCAGGAACTGATTGCCGCAGAGCTTCCAAGAATGGGCCATCAAGTCAATGTCTGTCCAGACGGAAACACCGCGATGGCGGTACTTGAAAACGAAGAATTTGACTGCCTGATTGTAGATCTCGATATGCCGGGGCTTAACGGGATCGAAGTCATTCGGTATGCCAAACAGATTTCTCCGGGCACCGAAGCGATTGTTCTTACCGGAAAGGGATCAACCGAATCTGCGATCGAAGCTTTACGGCTGGGAACTTTCGAATATCTTCAAAAACCTTGCAAATTAGTTGACTTAAAAATTTTGTTACAAAGGGTAGCTGAAAAACGAGAATTGAACAACAAGATCAGAGCCCTCGAACACCGATTGAACCGGGTTGAGGGGCAGCCGCAAATGATCGGAAACCACCGATCCATGGCGATTGTCAAAGCCCTGATCGAAAAAGTTGCCCCTACCGCATCGACAGTTCTGATCACCGGGGAGACAGGAACTGGAAAAGAGCTTGCCGCAAGGGCAGTCCATGACCAAAGCGACCGATCTCAAAAACCATTTGTCGCGATTAATTGCGGTGCGCTTCCGGATCATTTGATTGAAAGCGAATTGTTCGGGCACCGCAAAGGAGCTTTTACCGGGGCGGATGAACATCGCCAAGGACTTTTTGAAGTGGCCAACGGCGGAACCCTTTTTCTGGACGAAATTGGAGAACTTCCAAAGGCCACACAGTCTACTTTGCTTCGAGTTCTTGAAAGCGGTGAAATTCGACGTGTCGGAGACAATTCACCGTTTCGAGTCGATGTTCGGATCGTTTGTGCCACTCATCGAAACTTGGCAACGATGGTTGAGCAGGGAGAATTTCGACAGGACCTGATGTACCGAATCAATACATTTGAAGTTCAGTTGCCCCCGCTAAGAGATCGGCTAGACGATATCGCCGAACTGGCAATCCACTTGGTCGCTCGATACCGGCCCGATGCTCGATTTGAGTCGACGAACATTGGCCGATTATTCGATGCATCAGCACTTACTCGATTGCAAGGTTACCACTGGCCAGGCAATATTCGGGAGCTGGCCAACGTGATCGAAAGGGCTTCCATCCTTTGCGATCGACTACCGATTACCGCCAGTGAGTTGCCTCATCATTTGGGTAGCCCAACGCTGAAGATGCCGTCCGCGATGAGCGCTGGAAAATCGCTTCGCGAAGTCGAAATGGAAATGATTTACGCAACGCTGGAACAATTTAATGGAAATAAAACGGCAGCCGCCCAGCAGTTGGGAATCAGTTTAAAGACGCTTTATAACAAGTTGAATTCGTATACGGTACGAAAAGCCGCGTAATTACTAGCCGCGAGATATACGACCATTAGGGAGCTTCGGGTTCTTTATTAAACGTTTGGCTAAAAAATCTGTCGCACCTTCGGGGCTTGGAATTCGGGTGTTTCATCCACCTTGGGCTGACGCCCAAGGCTTCAGTCTGTCGTCCCTTCGGGACTAACGTTGGCAAGTTCAGGAAAATGCCTGACCTATTAAACGTTTGGCTAAAAAATCTGTCGCCCCTTCGGGGCTTGGAATTCGTGTATTTCAGAGACCTTGGGCTTGCGCCCAAGGCTTTAATCTGTCGTCCCTTCGGGACTAACGTGGGCGAGTTCAGGAAAATACCTGACCTATTCACTGCGACCGATGGATTGCTGAAACCGACATGGAGTCCAAACAACATCAGCCGCAGAGCGAGAGCCTGACCTATTCAATGCGAGACTTACGATCACGGGAAGTGACGGTGCAAACCGCGACCAACGTCGTGCGGATGATTATTGATTGCATTGTTTCAGCCGTTTGGGCTTAAGCCGGCCGACTAACGCGTGCGACTGATGGGATGTAGTTCTATTAGCCGTTTTGGCGTTAGTTAGCCCCGGTTTTTTTTAACATCGTCTGCGTAAAACAACCGGGCCTAACTGGGGCCAACGTCGTGCGACTGATTATTGATTGAGTCTTCCTCAAAATCTGTTTGACTCTACCCCCCGACTACTGTACTGTCACGATAGTACACAAATGAATGGCCCGTCTTTGACCAATATCCAAAAATTCCGTCTTCAGATTTTTAAATGCCCCTTTTTTTTAAGATCAATCCGAGCAATGGCGTCCCGGTTTACGAGCAGGTGACACGTCAAGTCATGTTTGCCATTGCCTCGGGCGTGATCAAGCCGGGTGAGATGATCCCTTCAGTTCGAGAGTTGGCACGTGAGCTCGCGATCAATCCTAATACGGTTGCTAGGGCTTTTAGGGAACTTCAAGACAAACAGGTAGTGCATCCAATTCGAGGGACCGGGCTGACGGTCAGTAAAGGGGCTCGACAAAAATGCCAAACTGCCAGAACTCGACTGATTCGAGATCGCTTGCGGGATGTATTGGAAGAAGCGAGGCAAAGCCAACTCACCGATGATGAACTGGAAAAACTGATCAACACTGAGTTTCAAAATTCCAAGAAACGAAATCGCTAAACGACTTATCTTAAGACTTATTGAACAACCCAAACTTTCGAGATGAAAATGGTTCCGGTAATTCGACTCGCGAATGTGACCCGAAAATTTGGCGGCAAACTGGCACTCAACGATGTCAGTTTCGACATCCCTTCTGGCTGCGTGTTTGCACTTTTAGGTGAAAATGGAGCAGGGAAAACGACGGCGATTCGCAACATTCTGGGCTTGGACCGTCCCAATTCCGGCCAACTAAGTGTATTGGGACTTGAACCGTCGCGTTTTGGAATCGAATTGCGCAAGTTGATTGGGTATGTACCTGATTCACCGGCACTATACGAATGGATGACGATCGACGAGATCGGCTGGTTTACCGCAGGATTTTATCCCCAAGGATTTCAGGACCAATTCCACCGATTATGTGCATCCTTTGATCTGGATATGAATCAAAAAATCAAATCGCTATCTAAGGGTGGGAAAGCGAAAGTGGGACTTGCTTTGGCAATGGCTCCTGCACCTGAAATTTTGATAATGGACGAACCGACCTCGGGGCTCGATACGATCGTTCGCCGCAAATTTTTGGAAAGCATGGTCGATGTGGCGGCGACCGGTCGTACGGTGCTTTTATCAAGCCACCAAATCACAGAAGTCGAAAGAGTCGCCGACCACGTTGCCATCATTCACCAGGGGCAGGTTTTGGTTCAAGACACTCTTGAAGATCTCAAACAGCGATTTGAAACTTGGGTGATTTCGATGGAATCCGACACCGAAACACTCCCAGGTTTTTCTGGCAGGATTCTGACCCACGACGGAAGAAATTCGAGACGTCAAAAAATGATGATCCTCGACCCGGATCCGAACGCGTTGTGGCAACTGCGAGACAGTTCCCACGTCGTCGATGTTGAAGTCCACCCGCCATCACTGGAAGATATTTTTATTGCGGCGATTGAACACGGAAAACCATTGAACGATGTCCGTTCCGATTCCTCTCAGTCGGCGCCCATTCGACAGGGAGATGCTTAAATGGCATTCGCATCGGAATCAAGATCTTCTGTTTTTTCGTCTACTTGGGCGAGTATATTCTGGAAACAACGCCGAGAGATCACTCCGCTGCTTCTGACTTTCATTGGGATTACAGCATTGATTGCTGGATTGTCGACAACCGCAGCGGGACAAGTTCAATTTGCCGAACCTTACCTGGGTTGGTACCGATTTCTTTGGGTGATCTGCGGTCTGATGGGGCTTTGTACAGGGCTGATTCTGTTTTCCACCGAAAAAGAAAACGGAACATTTTCGATCTACCAAAACCTGCCGATATCGAGTCTTCGAGTCACATTCTCTATCTTGTTTTCTGGCCTGATCGCAGTCACTTTTTTCGTGCTCATTGCAGTTGTATTGCAAGCCATCGAGTATTTTCTGGTGGGGGAACAACTACTGAAAGCGATGTTCTACAGATCAAGGGGATTAGAGTTCGTTTCCTTTTATCTGCCGTTTTTGCTAATTCCTTGGGAATGCTTTTTGATTGGAGCCCTCAGCTCAATTTTGGTTTCTCAAACGCTACTGGCCGTCGTCATATCATTTTTCTTGATCTTGGCTTATTTCAGCGGTCCCGGAATACTCTATTCCATTTTTCAGATCCAAAATCCGTCGGAATTTTCGGCTTGGCTTTGGATTCATATTCTCTGGAAAAGTATCGCGATTCCGGCTTTATTGTTCGTGTTCTACCAAAGAGCCCTTCGGTGGTTGGGACCGGGACACGCCGCCACATCTCCTGAATTAAAACACATTAATGCGCTTATCAACGACCCTTCGGCAAGGCCACGGATGTATTCCGCTTTGGTTCGTCCTCTTTATGCTCGAACAGTCTTGGTCTTGCTATGGCAGTCATTTCGCCAATTCCGTCGAATCTATTTGGGCCTTGGCGGGATCGCTTTCATCGGATTTTTAATAGCCTATGCAACAAACCTTGGGAAACCACCGGGCATTCGTTGGGACAGCGAATATCTTTCCGCAGTCTTTTATATCATTCCCGCAGTGTTGGGATTGTTAACTTTTGTTCCCGATCACACCCGAAACGGTTATCGTTTCTTTCAACTGCACGGGGAATATCCTAAAACCGTCTGGATGACTCGCGTCCTACCTGGATTGATCATTTCGTCGATCTGCTTTGCAATTTTGGTACTTTCTTTTTGGCGAGTTGCCAGCAACCGCGACGTCACAACCGAACTGATTTGCGCGGCCTTCGCATCGACCATCCTTTCGTTTGCGGTTGCTCAATTATCCTCGATGCTGAATCGGTCGTTCATCTATTCTTTCGCCATCTCTTTGGTGGCATGGGTAATATTGCTAATTCTGCTGAATACTTTCCCGCTCATTCGCCAATTTCCCGACTTCTTTTTCTTTCCATTACCATTCGCAATCGCGTTATTGGGTTGCACACTTTGGTGGTCCAAACGCTGGATCCTGCAGAAAAACCATACCGCTGAAAGCAACATCCCTTGCCTCATCATGGTTTGCGTTGGCATTGCTCTATTTGGTTGTTACTCGCTTTTTCGATTGAGCGAAAGTCCGGCTCCTGCGAGATCGTTCGCTACGATGCAGTCAGAATATGACAACGCTATTTTGGTGAAAGATTCGCGCTCAACTCGATTTCTAAACACCTACTTGAATTCGAAACTCAGCACCGACGAAATTTCTCCTCTAGTGATGGATTTGAAATCGGGCTCAAGTCAAACACTTGATTCCATTCTTCACCGCAATGCATCGGCAATCGATGAACTAAACCAGTTTTTTAAAAGCCCACCGGAGCCGACCTTTTTACCAATCGAGAATTGGGACGAAATCGGTGATCGAGTGAGTCGGGTTCGTCGCCTGATCATCGCTCGTGCTCTTAAGGCTGAAGCAGAGGACGATCTGTCGAAAGCTCTCCAGCATTGGCTAGAACTGAAATCGTTCGAGGAAGAGTTTCCAGTCAGACACGGCTACTTTGGAAGCCTCGGTGCGATATTACGGTGGGCTGAATTACCCAACCAGTCCCCGAAATTACTGAAAGAAGCGATTCAAAAAGTTCATCTTTCTGTAGCCCGATGGCAGAAGTTCGCAGTTCGCGTCAGAGATTTTCATCTCGCTGAATACGAGTCGGAATGTCACCAATTAAACCAGGTTCCGTATTCTCAAAAATCAAAATTTATTGCGGATTCAGAAAACCTAAGATTTTTAAATTCGTTGATTTGCCGGATGCCTTGGGAATTGGAGCGCAGTCGTCGGCTATGCCATTACAAAATTCTTGCCTCCCACGACTCCATGAATCACGGTCTCTTGACACTAGTCTCGTCAGATACTAATTCGTTGAGTTCTCTTGGAAGCGAGCCTGTCACAAAGTTTGTTGTAATGCGGTGGAAACCATTTGATTATCAAAATGCATTTGGAATAACACGCAACAACGCACTGGATTCTGATTTTTCAGCCTTTTTGAAATACATCCAAATGCATCGCTACACCAAGCTTCGATTGGCAGTTTTAGCCTTCCAGATGGAGCATAGCCGCTATCCTGATTCCGTTGGAACTTTGGTGCCTGAATATTTGGCAACCGAGCCATGTGATGTGCTCACGGGCGACTCATTTTTTTACGAACCAAATGGTCTGAACAAAAAATCAAAGTGGTTTGGTGTCTTAACAAACCGCCTAGATGGGTCTAATGCCAGAGTCCAGACTCATGATTTGAGAGAACATTTCGAATTCGAAGATGTTCGACGATTGCCCTACTCATCCAGCATGGTCATACCAGCCCACCAGCCGTTTTTGCTGCCGTGGAGTACGGACCCCAAAGCGACGAAAACGGAATTTCTAAATCTTGACGGGGGTTCCGAAACAATGGCTTTACGTCCGTTCGAAATGTTTGTCGTGAGGTTCACGTTACCACCAATCTCCGAGTCGAGCAAAAAAAGTCAGCCAGAGATTAAAACCAAGCTTATAAAAAACTGACTGGCATACCGCCCTAGTCAAATGGTCAAACAACGATCGCGAGCCGCGAATTCCCAGTGCCCTATCACTTTTTGTCCGGCAACTACCGTGGCTGTGCGGTGCACATTAGCAACCGGGCAGGCATGCCTTGGAATCGCTAAAAAAGGATCGCCAACCTCGATCTGTTTCGCGAAATCTGTTTGGATCACCAGATGTTCTTCGGAATGCAGTATCTCTTGAGCGTCAGGAATCTTTGGGAAAAACAGGCGTCTTCCAGCAGGTTGATCGGCTGCACAAGATTTATGGCCTACGTCTAGAGTGATTTGAAAAGGTCCCCTTTTGCTGACAACCCTCGTCAAAATAGCCAATGCCGGAACAAAGTTCATCTCAGGAAAACGCGTCGCCATATCATCATCGTGAAGAACGGTCGTACCGGGACTTAACTCGAGATTCGGTTCTCCGTTTCGGGCCAGAATCGGAAAGGAACCGGTACCCGCTGTCACAATGCGAGGGACTTGGTATCCATTGAGTAGTAACTGGTTCCGAAATTGCGTTAGTGATTCCCACCCCGCATTGACTCGACCAGTTCTTTCAGCCAAATCGGATTGACGATGATGACCGTCATACCAGTGCAGTCCTGCTGCGGCTATCCGATTGGATGTCGAAATCATATCGTACAGTTCGATGGCTGCATCACCAGGAGCGATCCCGGTACGATCCATACCGGGGTTCAAGTCCAGCATGACATCAAGCGGTGCGGATGAATCGGATTCATTTTCCAGAACCGATTCTAACTGCATCACGGACTTTGGGTTGTCAACTAGGACGGTGAACCTTGATGCTGAAAATCTGTCTACAAGCTTGGCGATCCGATTTAAATTGGGACCTACCATCTGATAAGCGAGCAGAATATCTTTCACGCCCAACTCAGCCAAAACTTCAGCCTCAGCGATCGTCGCACACTTGTGCTTCAAGATCCCAAGATCTATTTCCATTTGGATAATTTCGCGGGTCTTATGCGTCTTGCAATGGGGCCTTAACCGATCAGGTCCTTCTGCGATCCGAATCATTTCTTTGAGGTTATGCTGGACCCAATCGCGGAAAATAAGCGGTGAAGGCGAATACACATCATCCAACGAATCAACTTGATATAGATCCGGATTCGGGTATTTCATCGGCATGGGGTCAGTGGTTTCCTGCTGGGTACGCGGTTGGTCATCCGTGCTCATTTTACGAACTATTGACGATTATTATCGGGTGCCCTTTGTCGATTGCCTGATTTCGTTAAAATTCTCGGCGATTGTTCCATCGCTTGACTGGAAATCAGGAAAATCAAATCCATGACGCAACGTAAAATTCTTGTCACGGCCGCCTTGCCGTACGCCAACGGGCCAATCCATCTTGGCCATCTGGTTGAGTATATCCAGACGGATATTTGGGTCCGCTTCCAAAAGCTTCGAGGCCACCGATGTATTTTTATGTGGGCTGATGATACGCACGGAACGGCGATCATGATCCGGGCACGAAAAGAGGGGCGGTCGGAAGAAGAAGTGATCGCAGAGGCGAATGAATCTCACCAGAAAGACTTCCAAGGATTTCAAATTGGTTACGATCATTATGGAAGCACTCATAGCGATGCGAATCGGAAACTGTGTGGAGAAATATGGCAAAGCATTCGTGATGCAGGCCTCGTGAAGGAAAAGGATATCGAACAATTGTTCGACACTCAGGAAGGTACCTTTCTGGCAGATCGTTTTGTTCGCGGAACCTGCCCATTTTGTCAGGCCGAGGATCAGCCCGGCGACAATTGCAGCAAATGTGGCAAAACTTATTCGCCGGTTGAGCTAATCAATCCGGTCAGTACGCTGTCAGGGACTCAACCAGAAATTCGTACTGCCAAGCACTTGTTTATCGAATTGGAACAACTGCACCCCTTTCTGGAAGAATGGACACAGTCGGGCCAGCACTTGCAGCCGGAAATCGCCAACTACTTGAAAGGGCATTTTCTTGGTGAACCATTAAGGGATTGGGATATTTCCAGACCCGCGCCCTATTTTGGTTTTGAAATTCCGGATTCTCCTGGAAACTACTGGTACGTTTGGTTTGATGCTCCGATCGGCTACATCGCGTCGACTCAACAATGGTGCGACCAGAACGGTGAGTCTTTGGAAGATTGGTGGAAAAATGATTCTGCTGAAATCCATCACTTCATCGGTAAAGATATCACTTATTTTCATACGTTGTTTTGGCCTGGCATGCTCAAAAGCGCCGGCTACAGTTTGCCCACCAAGGTTCACATTCACGGCTTCCTGACCGTCAATGGCGAAAAAATGTCCAAAAGTAAGGGCACCGGATTCAGGGCCGAAACCTACCTGAAACATCTCGACCCGTCAGCTCTACGCTATTTTTATGCGTCGAAATTGGGTGCCAGACTGGATGATATCGATTTAAACCTGGAAGAGTTCGTCACCAAAGTCAACTCAGATCTTGTTGGTAAAGTTGTCAATTTGGCATCTCGTAGCGCAAAATTTGTCAAAAGTGTTGGGTTATCGGAAACCTATCCTGACGACGGAGGCTTATTTGAAACTGCCGCTAAAGCTGGCGATGAAATTGCAGCGGCCTACGAAAATTGCGAATATGCCAAAGCAATGCGGTTGATCTTGGAACTGGCTGATCGAGCC
This sequence comes from Planctomycetota bacterium, assembly GCA_039200505.1. Lineage (GTDB taxonomy): Bacteria > Planctomycetota > Planctomycetia > Pirellulales > Pirellulaceae > Mariniblastus. The sequence goes on from JBCCSJ010000014.1 coordinate 37,260, forward strand.
AACCCCTTCGTTGAAAATGCAGAACCCTGGAATTTAAAAAAGGATCCTGAAAAGCAACAACAACTTCAAGACGTATGCACGGTCGCATTGAATTTGTTTCGCCAACTCGTTATCTACCTTGCTCCGGTTTTACCAGAACTGGTAGTAAAAACGGAAGCACTTTTGAATGACAAAATTATCCACTGGGATCAATCCCAGACTCCATTAACAGGTACGCCTGTTTCCAAATTTAAACATATGATGAAACGCATCGAAGAGAAGGATGTTAAAGCGATGGAAGAAGAAACCAAAGAAGAACAATCTGTTGAGTCGGCAGAAAATGAAACCAGTCCGTTTAACGATAGTGGCCAGCCGTTGATTGACGAGCCTCTCGCCGATGAATGCACGATTGATGATTTCGTCAAAGTCGATTTACGTGTGGCCCGAGTGGTTAACGCCGAACACGTCGAAGGGGCTCGCAAGCTGCTGAAACTAACGTTGAGTCTCGGTGGCGACACGCAGCGGCAAGTTTTCGCAGGAATTAAAGCCGCCTATGAACCCGAAAAGTTGGTCGGACGACTAGTTGTTATGGTGGCCAACCTAAAACCACGTCAAATGAAATTTGGACTGAGTGAAGGGATGGTCTGTGCATCAGGCCCCGGCGGCGAAGAAGTCTTTCTGCTGAATCCTGATGAGGGAGCTTTGCCCGGCCAGCGAGTCCACTAAGGCTTGACGCGGCTACTGGCGGACTACGATCCGCAATTTTCAATTTTGAAAGGGCAACGAAAATACTGTGATGGATGTTTTATCGATCGCAGTTCTTTCATTTACCAATCATGTCTTTACTCTCCAAAATCGCCGATCGAACGATTCTTTGTCCGACAACACAATGGATTGATCCCGGCGATAAAGAGAGAGTCTTAATTCAAACCGCTGGCGGCAGTGTCGAAGCGTGGTCCGAGACGATTCAACCCGATTCCAATCCAACTCATCAAGCGATCTTGATCAAGTTTCCAGGCACCGGCGGACGAGCCGAAAGGTCGGGCGTCTACCCGGCAAACTTGTGGGACCGCCTGACAACGATGATCTGGACAGTGAATCACCGTGGATGGGGCGGAAGTGAAGGGCCCGCGACGCTACAAAATTTTACTGAAACTTGTGACGCTGTTTGGGGGGCAGCCAAACGGTCGCACCCTGACAAAAAAGTTATTCTTTATGGGAATAGCCTTGGATGCGTTTCTGCGATTTATCTTGCTTCACGACAAACTGATGTCGCAGGGCTTTACATCCGCAATCCACCCCCGCTTCACCAGATGATTGCCACGCGACCTCGTTATGCTTGGACTAGTTTGGGGATGTCCAAATGGGTCGCCAACCAAATCCCGGCCGAATTGGACTGCATTGCCAATGCAAAAAATTCAGTCTGTCCGTTGTTATTTTTGACGTCCGAAAAAGACCGTGTCGTTCCACCTCGATATCAGGACAAGGTGTTTGAAAATTTCTCAGGCATCAAAAAACGATTCTGGATTCAGGGTGGAGGTCATGCGAGCACGATTCCAGATAGCCAATCCGAAGAATACGTTACGAGCTGTCGGTGGCTGCAGGGTCAGATCTTAAAAAACCGATCAGACAAACCGGACCCGCACAGCGGATCCGGTCGATAAAGCTTCGG
>JBCCSJ010000015.1:0-37728 GCA_039200505.1 Planctomycetota bacterium
AGCTGGGAAAGAGCTTCTCAAAATCATGGCGAAGCTCGAAAAGCATTATAAATACCCTCAGGATGTTGAGTTCACCGTCCAGCAGGGCAAGCTTTACATGCTGCAGACTCGAAACGCCAAACGAGTTGGAATCGCCGGAGTTCGTTGGGCGGTTGAAATGGCAACTGGGCAAGACGTCATTTCAGGTGAAAAGCTTCCCAAGCTTTTGAACCCAAAGACTGCGTTAGCAACCGTTACTGGTAGCGACCTGGAACAATTGTTGTTCCCGATCTTTGACGCCAAAGAAGAAGCCAAGAAGAGTCCTTTCGTTGAAGGGTTGCCCGCAGGTCCCGGAGCAGCCTCCGGTGAGATCGTCTTGGACTCAAAAAAGGCTGAAGAAATCAAAAAAGCCAACCCAGGTAAAAAACTGATCCTGGTTCGCCACGAAACTTCTCCCGAGGACGTTGGCGGGATGGGAGCTGCCGAAGGGATTTTGACCAGCACCGGTGGGATGACTTCTCACGCTGCCGTCGTTGCCCGCGGCTGGGGTAAGTGCTGTATTTGCGGTGCCGGTGATCTGAAGATTGATTACAAAAAAGGAACTGTATCTGTCGGCAAAACGACTTACAAAGAAGGCGACGTCATTTCGCTAAACGGTTCCACCGGGAATGTATACGCGGGGGAAATTGCGACCGAATCTTCACCCGTTGTTGCGGGTTTGGTGGAAGGTAAAAAAGCCGCTCAGAAACACTGGATCTATAAAATGTACCAGACAGTGTCCGAGTGGTCCGACAAGTTTCGAAAAATTGGAGTTCGCACCAACGCGGATTCCCCAAAAGACTCAGCTGCTGCGATCGCATTTGGAGCCGAAGGAATCGGGCTTTGTCGAACTGAGCACATGTTCTTTGAAGGGGACCGCATCACCGACGTGCGGCGGTTCATCTTGGCGGAAAACGAAGCGGACCGTAACAAGGCGATCAAAAAACTACTTCCGCACCAGCGGAAAGACTTCGAAGGAATCTTCAAAGCGATGAACGGCAAACCTGTCACGATTCGCCTTTTGGATCCACCACTTCATGAATTCCTGCCTCATACCGAAGCGGACATGAAAAAAATGGCCAAAGAAATCGGCGTTCCACTGGCCAAAATTAAGGAGCGAGTTTCGGCACTGCATGAATTCAACCCGATGCTGGGCCACCGAGGTTGCCGACTAAGCATTACCTACCCAGTGCTTTGTGAGATGCAAACCCAAGCCATCATTGAAGCAGCAGTCAAAGTTGATAAGAAAGGTGGAAAAGTTCATCCCGAAATCATGATTCCGTTGATCGGAACCAAGGCCGAACTGGAATACCTGGAAAAGATCGTTCGGCAAGTTGCCGATGATATTTTGAAGAAGAACAAGTCCAAGTTGAAGTATCTCGTTGGAACGATGATCGAAATTCCGCGAGCTGCTCTGACCGCTGACAAGGTCGCCGAGTCCGCTGAATTCTTCAGCTTCGGTACCAATGACTTGACTCAAATGACTTTTGGATACAGCCGTGACGACATCGGAACGTTCTTGCCGGAATACTTGGACAAGAAAATGTTGGAAGTCGACCCATTTGCTCAAATCGACGAAAGTGGTGTTGGGCAGTTGGTTGAAATGGCTGTCAAAAACGGTCGAAGTACGCGGCCCGATCTGAAATGTGGAATTTGCGGTGAGCACGGGGGTGAACCCAACTCGGTGAAGTTCTGTGTCAAAGCAGGACTGAACTACGTCAGTTGCTCGCCCTACCGAGTTCCAATCGCTCGACTGGCTGCAGCTCAGGCTGCCATTGAAGGTGCCTAGATCTTAAACATTGAACAGATGATCAAAGTGTGACTTATTGAAAAACGGAAGCCCCAACGGCTTCCGTTTTTTTATTGCAAAACTCAATCTGATGGACGGCTTACGAAAGCCGATTTAAGCATTGTCACGCTATTTAAACTTGGGATAATCGCATTCCGTGTAAAAAGTGTCTACCTTTGAGAGCCTGTTCTTGGCCCCGATTTGATGCAGGGACAAACAAGGCAACTTCTGAAAACACAAACCACTGAACTTAATGACTCGATTTTACGATCTTGATTAACATTTGGAGAGAAGAATGACCCCTGAGATACTAGCCCTTGAAAAAGAGGCAGACCAATTAAAAGAGGCTGGTAACTTCGCCGAGGCCATTGAAAAGGTCAATCAGGCATTGGGAATGGACGAAAACTTCGTACGAGGCCATTTGGCACTTGCAGTTTTGTATTACAAAGTTGAAGAACATGCGAAGGCGGTCGATCATGCTGAAACTGCGTTCAAACTAGAACCGGATGATTTCAACGCGGCTGCATTAAGTGTGACCTACCAAAGAGCATTTGAAGCCACAAAAGATCCGATCTACATCGAAAAAGCGGAAAACGCGAATACGAACCTTCGATAGTCCGCCAGCCCAGCTACGAACCTTAGGTGTATCCAAGAAATTGATGGCAGAGTCGTCGCCTCGTTGATTGCAAAAGTCCGCGTGTTTTAACCTATGGCTCAATCTGGAAGTGGATTGCTGCGATTCGACAGCTCTTTAAATAAAGAGTGCCAATAATCGTCCGTATGGAGTCAAGTGTTGGGGCAAGAAGAATCAAAATTTGTTCAAACTCACTTTTCTTGAAACAACCCGCGTTAGAATCCTTTCGATTTCCACGAGAGTTCTGAAGTTTCTTTCGCGATGAGCGACAACAGTTTTGGCACCAACTGCCGATTGGCTCGAGCTCGGTGACTAAGTAATGATTTCACGGCTGGACCCAATTCGCCAAACGTTTGATGGTACTCTGGCAATTCGAACAGCGGGTCATAGCCAAATCCGTTGTCTCCTCGCGGTTGTTTTAGAATCCGACCGTAACAACGAGCTTCACAATTGACATGCACGTTGCCCAGTGGATCGGCAAGAGCGATATGGCTTGTGTAGAAAGCTCCCCTTTTCGACCACCCGACATCTTTGAGTTTTTCCAGCAACAACTGTTTATTACTTTCGTCTGTCGCACTATCGCCAGAAAAACGGGCTGAGTAGATTCCGGGAGCCCCGTCGAGGGCATCGACACAGATCCCGCTATCCTCTGCCAAAACCCACTGACGAAGGTGCTTGGCCTGTTCGACCGCCTTCAATTCTGCGTTTTCCTGAAATGTTTGTCCTGTTTCTTCGACCTCGATTGGGTCGGGGACATTCGCAAGATTATCTAGCTGGACAGGGTAGGGTTCCAACAAACCTTGAAGCTCTTTAAGTTTCTTTGGGTTATGGGTTCCCAGAACAAGGCGGAACATGGTTGAACTTTCGAGATTTTCTACTGATAAATGAGAAGTCTGACTTCCGGCACGCCAATGGTTTTCAAATGTTGATTGAACGGGTAAAGCTCCTGCGGCTGGAATGATGCCAGCTGAATGTTTTTGTACATCGACCTCAGCAAGTCAGCAATGGCTTCTTGTTGTTGAAGTCTGGCACCCATCTAGGATCCAAACGATGAATACTCCTTCCCATTGGCTGATGACCATTTCCGTTGGCAAAATCGGACCATGGAAACAGAATTGCCCCAAGTGGGCGCTTGGCCTTGGCTCGATTGCCCCCGACATTCCACTCTATTTCCTCTCGTTCGGTGGGATCGCTTATTTCGGGTGGTGGCTTGGCTGGGATATGAAGACGGTCGAACGGCATCTGTTCGCCAATCTTTACTACCATGATCCAGCCTGGATATCCCTTCACAACATCCTGCATAGTCCGACGATGATCGGGCTAATCCTTTTGCTGATCTTTCCGCTGCAAAAAACTTTCCCGAGTGCCTGCCGTTGGTTGAAGTTTTTTCTTTTCGCCTGCTTGATGCATTCTTTAGTCGACGTCGTCACTCATTTCGATGACGGGCCCGTTTTGTTTTTTCCGTTCAATTGGAATTACAGATTTTCAAGTCCTGTTAGCTATTGGGATCCGGCCCATCACGGTCGGATTTTCATGGTATTCGAGGTTCTTCTGGACCTCCTGCTGGCATTTTGGTTGATTTATCGTCGCCAGAACGTTCAAAAGCCCAAAATTGAAGAAGTTAGTTAAGCCAACAAAATGTTTGTCGGTTTTGGGAGTCCGAGGAAATTATGATCAAAACAAGCAAAATTGAGTTTTCGGACCATCCAAACGGCGGCTATCTCCTCAATGCTGAGATGACGGTTCCACTGGATAGGAAGCAGGTATTCAACTTTTTCGCTGACGCGAGAGAGTTGGAAAGGATCACTCCAAAGTGGTTGAATTTCAAAATCCTAACTCCGCTCCCGGTAACGATGAAAGCCGGCTTGTTACTGGACTATAAGATTAAACTGCACCGCATTCCGATTTACTGGCAAACTCGGATCTGCGTTTGGGAGCCTTGCTCTCGTTTTGTTGATGAGCAATTGAAGGGTCCTTACAAGCGATGGTACCATGAACACACGTTCGAGGATGTTGCCGAAGGAACCTTGGTTAGAGACCGGGTACATTACATTCCTAGGGGCGGACGCCTTCTGCATAAATGGATGGTAAGACCCGACCTAGAAAGAATCTTCCGTTTCCGTCAAGATACGCTGGCAGAGGTATTCGCCGACAAAGTGAATGAATCATGGCAACAGGGTCGAGAGATTCTGCCAACACAAACCAGCGGTGTACCGGCGGGAAGCGTTAGTGAGTTCAATTCTTGATAAAATCATTCAACATAAATTGTTGGAAATTTCTGAGGCGAAAGCCAAGCTACCGCTCGACTCACTCAAAGACCAACTGACTGACAGTCGCGTCCCTCCAGCCCGAGACTTCATAGCGACACTAACGGCGTCAAAAAACCCAGTCGGACTGATTGCTGAAGTTAAGAAAGCGAGTCCCTCCAAGGGGCTTATTCGACCGAACTTCGACCCGGTAGACATTGCCGTTTGTTACGCTCAAAGCGGTGTTGATTGCATCAGCGTGCTGACTGACCAACACTTTTTTCAGGGGAGCCTTGAATATCTCAAACACATCCGATCGGCAGTGGAAAAGCCGCTTTTGAGAAAGGATTTTATTCTCGATGAATACCAAATCCTTGAAGCACGACTGGCCGGTGCAGACGCGGTGTTATTAATCGCCGAATGCCTTGAAGCCGAGAAATTGATACAGCTTCATGAGTGCATCGTCGACCTTGGAATGACTCCTTTGGTCGAATTGTATGATGTGTCCAACCTGGATGCCGTTCTAGCCTGCAAGCCTCAGCTGGTAGGTGTCAACAATCGTGACCTGAACACATTTGAGGTGGATCTCTACCATTCCATCCGAGTGAAATCCAAACTCCCCTCGGACATTGTTTTCGTAAGCGAAAGTGGAATCTACTCGCACGATGACATTTTGCTAATGGAATCTAACGGTGTACAAGCAGTGCTGGTCGGCGAATCACTAATGAGGCAAACGGATGTTGGCTCGGCAGTAAGAGAATTGATGGGACAGTAAAAACGAAACTACATACGATATCTGGCTTTGACCAACACCCATTTCCTGTCATCCAAGTGGCCTTAACACCGGCATTCAGGAACGTAAGTTGGAATCAATCGGACTTGTTGCGGGGCCATTGAGAACAAGACATCCGCGGTAATCAGACTCATTGCTTCGACAAAAGGGACTGGCTTTGCAAACAGATAACCCTGTCCATAGTCAAAACCCATTTCTTTGACGGTCAGCTTCTGCTTCTCCGTTTCAATTCCCTCTCCGACCATCAGCAGGCCGAGCGACCTACCCAGCATGATGACGGCCTCTACGATTTTTCTCTGTTTTTCACATTCGCAGATCTCTGTGATCAGTGACCGATCGAGCTTAATAATATCAAAAGGCAATTGACGTAGATAATTCAGTGACGAATAACCGACCCCAAAATCATCCAATGAAATTCGAATTCCTTTTTGACGAAGGGCAATCAAACTTTTTTGAGTTTTGTCAAAATCAGAAATCAAAGCAGACTCAGTAATCTCCAAAATGATTTTATTTACGGCGCAGTTCGATTCTTCCAATGACTGGTTAATGATCTGAATAAAGTTTGGATCCTGAATTTGAGAAGCAGCCACATTTACTGAAAAACTAACGTGTTCGCGCCCTTTAATCGCGTGGATCGCATTCAGATCGTCAAATGCCATTTTCAAAACCAGTTTCCCGATGTCAGCGATCATGCCATTTTCTTCAGCTAGTTCGACGAAGTGATAAGGGGTCAACAATCCTCTTGTTGGATGTTGCCAGCGAACCAGTGCTTCGAAGGATGCAATTTTTCCCGTTTTTAGATCGACAACAGGCTGATAATAATTGATGAACTGATTTTTTTTGATGGCCGATTGCAAATCCAGTCGTGTTTCCATTTGGATTTTGATCTTTTCGCGAATGGCTTTGTCGCAAGCAACAATCGAAGATTTTGTTTCCTTGTTCTTCGCGGCATACATAGCAAAATCAGCATCACGCATCAATTGATCAAAGGAAGATTCGCTGTCGCTGATGGCTATCCCGATACTTGCCCTTGGCTCAATAAAAACTCCATCGAAAAAGATCATTTCTGTCAGCTTTTTGTTGAGTTGCCGAGCCAGATCAAGGGCCGTTTCTTTGTCAGAAATTCCATTGAGCAAGATCCCGAATTCGTCGCCTCCCAGACGTGCCGCAACAGTGACATTTCCGTCGACCAGTTTCATTTTCGAAGCAAATGTCCGTAACACTTCATCGCCAACATGATGCCCCAAGTTGTCATTGATCGTCTTAAAATCGTTGACGTCAATAATCAGGATCGCAAAATTGGATTCCGAGTTAAGCAGATCAGTCGCTTTTTCTTCGAACAGAATTCGATTCCCAATATCGGTCAGAGGATCGTGCAACGCCATAAATTTTAGCTTTTGATCCATCGCCTTCTGTTGAGTAACATCTCGGGCAAGAAGCAGGAAATTTGAATCGAGTGTCTTGGCCACACGAGCGTCGAACTGAAACAATTTGCCCTTGGATTTTGTATCGAATTCAAACGCAACAGGTTCGAAAGTAGATTCACTGGTTCCAGTGATTGATTCAAGGACCGAATCAAGTTCGGGAAAAATCTCGTGTACGAGCTTTCCGACCGGATCGATTTGATTGCACCAGTAAGACTCTCTAACGCTTCGACATTCGATGATTCGGTGGGCAGAATTAAATCGCACAATGATATCAGCCGCCACGTCAAGATCATGCATCAAAGCAGACTCGATCGACTCCAACCTCTGTTTTTCGGAGGCGGTGGTTTCCAGTTTGGCGATCATTTCCTGAAGTTCATTCAACTGAGTGCTTTGGGCTTGCTTCATAAACAGCAACTCCATTGCAGCATCATGCCCGGCGTAGTCACCGATTCCAATTCCAAGTTTGCCCAACTCGGCAGCAGACTCCGATCGCAGCGAGACAAGAAAAATCGCAGACTGCTTTGTAACAAATATTTGGCCACGCAAAATCGAATTGCAATGACGAATAGCTAAAACAACGACCTGACCGTCAATCTTGGCTAATTCAGAAAAACTGCGAACAGTGGCCGGAAGTTTTATCTCAAAAAATTGATCAAAGGATGCATTCGCCGGCATCCCAGGAAGTAATTTTGCCAGCGATCGCCCGATTCTCTCGATCTCCATCTGGCCATTACAAGATAGATAGAACGGAAACGTAGCATCTAGCAAATCGTCAAATGATTCGGAGTGAAAAGGAACCTGGATAGCCATATTCAACAAATTGCGATTTCAAAAACTTCATGATTAGTTTCGGCTTCCTGACTTTCGACATGTTCGATATCTGCGGTAAGGTCAAAACGCTGCACAAGGCCTTCGAGCATTCCAATGACCATCGGAGCCAGCCCCTGTCGGGTCGATTGATAATGAATCCGAAACCGCTGCTCACCAATTTCTTCGACCGAAAATTGAGGCGGTGTTAGGTCTGGCATGCTGGCCGCAACTTGCCCGTGCATCCGGTTCAGATTTTGCAAAAACGACTTCAAGTCGGAACCGGACAGGGCCATCAAATCACCATATCCTTCTTGAGCGGTGAATAGGATCCAGTGTTTTCCAAATGCCCTAAGGATTTCCTCGGACGGTTGTTCCAACATTTCACTGGCGGCACCAACCAGCGAATAGGTCACTTCATCTGGATAGTCCTTCATGCTCAAAAACGAAGTTTCATTGACGTTTGCTTTTTTGCAGATCGCCTGCCAACAGTCTTTGCCACCGGCCTTGGTGGCCATGTCTTCGATCGCTCGATTTACGAGTCCATGCATGTAGATCTTCCTGAAGTTGTGAGAAAAGGAGTTAAGATGTACGGCGCCGACATCTCGCTTCAGGGAATTTTTGCCAATTGGAGGGATCCACCTATCAGAGCCACACTAATCGGGCAGTGAAAAATATCTAGAATCGAATGAGTTGGCTCAAAATTACTCCCGAAGATACGAACCGGAAAAATTCTGGAGCGGTCAGCAAGATAGGCTCATACGATCCAGATTCGCTTAGAATTGCCTGTCGTAATTGATCTGTCTTGTTAGCCAGTCGTCAAAACACTGGACAGCAAACTCGCCCAGAGTAAGGGAAGATGATTCCAGATTTGCATAACCTCGCTCACCTGCGAACAGAGACTTAGCGTTGTCCGAATGTGGCACGGCAATCGCAATCACTTGCGGATCGACCAGTTTAAACGAAGCCCCACCATTTTGATCCGGACTGCTTTCGTGTACAGCAAGGCTTCCACCGTTTGGAGCAATTAGTTTTTCTTCATCGATGTGTTGCGACGCTTTGGGATTCAGACGCACAAGTTCTGCTGAGATGCGACGCCGTGAACCAAAAACAACGGTAATCTTTTTGCCTTCAAGGCCAGGTAAGAAATCGACTTGATCGGGCGAAATCGACAGACGAATTTCCTTGGCTACGTCATCATTAATCGTCGCAACTTGTTCTCCCTTTTGAATGAACTTTCCCACCAGTTCACCGATCCGGGGAATGATTATTTTTCCCTCCCTCGGCGCGATCAAAGTCACATGACGAAGCTCATCCCGTTTACCATCCAGAAGTTTTTTAGTCGCCACACAATCGGCATAGGCCAACTGTGCGGCATTGGGATCACCTGATTCTATGGCAATCCGCTCGCGGGTTTGATGGATTTCCAATTCCGATTTTAGTTCCACCAGTTCAGTCTGCAATTCAGGGTTAGTAATTGTTAAGATCGGATCTCCTTTTTCAACCCACTCGCCGTCCTGGACATGCAGTTCACTGACAAATCCAAATGATTCCGAACGGATTTTGAGTCCGTCCTGAAAGTCGACGATACAGGGACAATTTGCTGAAAATGGGTTTGGCACCATTAGCCAGGCAGTCAAAATAGTGATCAACAGACAAATACTTATCCCGACCGTTCGAACCACGGCATGTGGCCTCGTTTTCTGTGTGTGCAATAAAGTTTCCACAATCCTTTGAAACGGTTTGACGACCCAACTTACCACTCCAACAATTGCGATGACGATTCCCAAACCATGAAATAAGGATGCGGCTGCAATTGAAAGCCCAACACAGATGAATATTTTCCAGGCCGCGGCCAGATACCCGTAAAGTAAGATCACTGATTTGTGATTTCGAATTTCGACACAATTTCGATTCGACTTCAAACCCAAAAAAACCCATCTCATTTGCTCACGAAACGCTTCAGAACCGCTCGCAAATAGATTGGGAATCTTAAGTAAATCGGACAAAAGATAGTAGCCGTCAAACCGCATCAACGGATTGGCATTGAATAACACCGTCGTAACACCGGCCAAAACGATAACATTGACCAACTGTTGTTTGAGAATTGCGGACGGCGTAAGAAACCACAAAAATAGGCACATAGATGCAACTAACAATTCAGCGTACATGCCGGCTGCGGCGACGCCGATTCTTTTCCAACGAGACTTAAACCGCCACGATGATGAAACATCAACGTACGCCATCGGGGCAAACAGAACTAAAATAAGTCCACAGTCCCGAACCGATCCGCCATGTTTCAAACAGGCAATTCCATGTGCCAATTCGTGTAATATTTTTAGCAAGCACCAAATAATTAGCGAAAACGCAAGATTTTGCGGTGCAATGACACTTGTGGAAGACCGGTAAATGAGTTCGAAATTTTGAATGCCGAACACCAAGCCAAGCAGAATCAGTAAGACGCCCAACCCAATCGCGACTGATGAAGTCATCCATCGTGTTCTTGGTTCTAGCCATCGAAAAATTTTGGTTGGGTCCCCAAACGGCAGCTTGATCCAAAATGGATTTAGGTTCTGATACCAAGGAACACTCTGACTTGCACTTGCTGTTTGAAAATCGACGCTGTGGTCTGCAAGCGTTGCCAACTGATTCTTCAACAACCAAAATATTAATTCTTCCGCTTTGGATTCCGTTAAAGCTTCTTGGCCAAGTGTCTGTGCAGAAATGGCAAATGCTTTCGCGTAAGAGGTCTTTCCATCAAACTGCGAAACGAAAACATACTCCGGATAGCTAATACGATAAAACTTGGAAGTCGATGGATTCTCAATGTGGAAGTAGTAGGTATCTTGATAGTCTTGAGGACAGAAAACCAAATCCTGTCCCAGTCGTACGCAAGATCTTTGAAGTTCGTCAGTCAGATCGTCGTATGCCGCTACCATCCGAACCACCTTAAGCCTTTTGCGGCAGGCTTGTGAAGCCAGTTCCATGCAACCGGTCGCCATACCGACTTGATTTTCCCAAATCCAGTCATGCCCGGACTTAGATGATTTGGGGCATTTTGAAGTGACGCCAAGGCGACAAAGACATTTTCGGCATCCCTTATTTGGGACTCAGGCTGAACACGTACAATTTCGCCCGCAAAAGAGCGAAACGGGATCGATTTAAATTGAATGACAACTGGCATTCCTTTTTGGGCGTAGCGAATGTCGTCTTCGGGGATAAGAAGTTCAATCACAAATTCATCTAGCGGCGCTATTTCGAACATGGAATCACCTTGGTCAAAAGGGACTCCGATCGCATCTTTTAACTCGCCAGATACAACCACACCATCAATGGGACTTCGAAGTTCAAGATTGTGAATCTGATTTCGCAAAAGTTGGTTCCTTGCCATCAGCTTTTGCGTTTCTAATTCTGCCAGCCTTGCCTCTCCTGATTCGTGTGAGGCCAGATAACCATCGCGTGAGTTTCGAGCTTGATCCAAATCGGCACGATTCTGAGCCAATTCAAGTCGAAGGTCTTTGTCGTCGAGTTTCCCCAACAATTGTCCCGCCTCGACTGTGTCACCCGGATCGACGAAACAGTTTTCAAGTTTCGTATCGAACGGTGCGCAAATAAGCCGTCTTAGTTTAGGTTTGGACTCGCAAACGCATCCAATTCGATAGGGCCAAGGGATAAGCGAAACCAAGATGATTGCTGCGATCACACCCAAAACAAATTTCTTTCGTTTTGATGTCCGCCACTGATGAAATTGATCGATCGCTTTTTGAATTTTGCCAGATTCGCTACGACGGATTAAATCAATTTTGTGGTCCAGAGTGTCCAGTAAAACTCGTAAGAATCGACGTTGCCGAGTCGTAACCGATTGATCCGTAATGTAAGTCAGGACCAATTTGGATGGTCCTAAAGGATTGTTGGTCAAGATCGAAAATACGTTGGCTGCCCGCAGGTTTTTCAGAAGGCTTTGGTGACAAAGCAACGCGTAGCTTTCGGTCGATGAAGTGGGCCATTGCGAATCTGAATTTCGACAAAATGCCTCTGCCATGGCGGACTCTACGGCCTCAACCATAGAAGTCTCAGTAGGCAAACTATCCCAGTTAGATATAGCTTCTAAAGAGACATTCGTTTTTTCTGCGATGCCAACACAAAGCTTGTCTTCTCCATCGGTGTCGGCTTCTAATGGCGATTGCTGCTTACCAGCAGTCGTCCCCGAAATCGACGCAAGATAATTTGCGGCATCATTCGCGAGCACTTTTGCCATCTCAGTCAGACTTTTGACGGTATCCAATCGTCTGGCAATCTCGTTAACCGCTGCCAAATCATTGGCGACTTTTTGTTCCCGGAGCATCAATTCACGGGAATGCCACTGCTCGATCGCGTTCGCCGCCGACTGAATCTGAAACATGTTGGCGTCCGATTTGTGATTTTCTCCCACAAACAAACCGACCAAGGCTGTTGCGTCGCCAATCTCGTTTGAAACTGGCACGGCAAACATCGAAACTCCACCGTTGCGCTCCAAAGATTCTGATCGAGGCTGTTGGTAAGTGATGGCCTGATTTGCCAACACAGTTGCCCAGCTTTCAAGATTTTTGGGCAGCGTCTGAAAAGTGCTATGCAGTACTTTGATCGCCGGAGACGATTGCAGATTGCCATCGGCGATTGCCGAAACGTAAAAAAGGAGTCGACACGAGGGAGATTGGGCGACAAAGTTTGCCACACTTTCCAGTAACTGTGAGTGGTCAGGTGAAGATTTGATCGACTGCAACAGCCGCCCGCACAATGAGACCGGGTCTGCATGGATTGAATCAGATTCGACTCTTTCTGTGCATTTCATTGTACTTTTGGGGCTTCTTCTTCCGAAAGCTCTCGCTGAATCCTGTCTCGTGGAACAATCAGTCCAACACAGAAAGCCGAACGCCTTTGAAACCTCTTTGTTTAACCGTTAGTTGTCAGCGACTTCGGGAAATTGCCTGGAGCTTGCTGTTTTTGCCCGAATCGCCTGTTTGAGATAACAGACTTGACCGCTTTCCAATTTGAAATTTGAATTTGGAATTTTCACTTTAATTCGACGGGTTCCACTTTGAGCGTCGATTGGAGAGATAAATTCAATCACACCTTGAACTAATGTTTCTCTGTTTCCCACTTCGACTTGAACGTTCTGGTGCGCTCGATAAGAACTTGCTCTTTTTTGCGGCACTAAAAAGACGACCAGCAGTGGATCTAGTTGAACGACGGTTGCGACCGTTGGGTCACTGGCGGAAACAAATTCACCTGGTTCTTTAAAGATCTTTGTGACTACTCCGTTGATTGGAGACCTTAACCGACGTTCTTCAATTTGAGCTTCAATTCTTTCAAGCTCGAGTGCTCTGATCCGCAATTCATCTTTCACGGTTTCAAGCTGGGCTTCAGCAATTTCTAACTGCCCCCTGGCCCGATCTAATTCGTTCTGGCTGGCATGTTTTCGCTGAAGAAGGCCCTCGATTTTTTGGTAACGTTCTTTTTGCATCCGCAATTCCGCCTGTGCCGAGTGCAGTTTCCCTTTGGCAGTTTTGTTGTCGGCAGCGATGGCTCGGGATTTTTCAAGCACTTTTTCGTCGAGTCGAGCCACGACCTCGCCTTGAGAAACTTCGTCGCCTTCTTTGACAAGGACTTCATAAAGTTTTCCCATCTCCCCTACAGCCAGATCAATCGAACGATAGGGTTGGGTAAAGCTTTTCACTCCATCAATTTGTGCCAGCGCGAACTTGCAACAAAACAAATGACTTGTTATCAAAAAGCAGAAACAAATTTTGAGACTAAAATTCATGGTGTCTGAAAAGTAAGGAACGAGTAAATTCTGTCGAAACGTAGCATATAAACGGCCAAGCCAACCTATTTTGCAGATCGCAAAAAGCGTTTCGCAAACCGAGTGGTTTGTCATTGCAAAAGTTTTGATTATCCCATTTGCAGCATCTTTAAGGGTCGATCAAACCTGCAAAAGAGCATGCTGCGCCGTCCTGCAAATGTCCAAGAGTTCGTTCGTAGAACAAATTATCTCGTAAAGTTCGGCTTCGTTTTCCAATTCCGAATTGATCTCTTTGGCCTTGGAAACGACCAAAGACGCCCCGTGAACCGCAGCAGTCTCTTCCAGACGGGCAGTGATCGCCGAAATTCCATCCATATCGCGTTTATCGATCGCATTGGATAGACGCTCGATCTGCAAGCCGATGCTTAGTGCAGCTTCTTTAGATACGTTGATTTTAGATTGTCCGAGTTCGTCACCTCGAATTCGGACAATTTGAATGAATTTTTCAACCAATTCAGGATCGAACTGTTTGCCGCTATTCTTTTTCATTTCCTGGAATGCATCGGCATTGCTCAACTTTTGACGATAGGGGCGATCGCTTGTCATCGAATCAAAAGCATCTGCAATGCTCAGGATTCGAGCACCCAATGAAACGTTGAGCGAATCTCGCCGAATTTGTTCGAATGATAGAAGACTATTTTCAACTATTTCAAGCAGCTTAGGACAGGAAAACGTGGTATTGATCAGTTCGATTCCAATCCGTTCATGGTGCTTGATCGCGGACCATTCTTGTTCTGAAAGCTGTCCCGGTTTCAGGAGGATCGAATCAGGGACCCCAATTTTACCAATATCATGTAGCAGTCCAGCAATTTCCAAAACGTAGCAATCCTTCATGGGTAGCAAACCCTCGGCAACCGCAACGCAAAGGTCAGCGACCCGCCGACTGTGATTCGCCGTTTCATGATCGCGGTACGCCAATGCCGAAATGAGTGCTGTTACGGCATGGAAAGGAATTTGCGAATCGACGTCTTCATTCTCTTTTGTCCTCGAAATCTTCGATTCATCAACTTCCAGATCTTTGGGAACGGTATCGAATCTGACAACCTGATTTCTACCGTTTCGCTTGGCCACATAAAGGCATTTATCCGCCTGTTCTAACAAATCAGGAGGTGAAAGGGCACCTTGGCAAACGGCGGACACTCCTAAGCTTGCCGTGACATTTAGTCCTTCCGGCTTAAGTACCTCAATTGCTTGTCGGATCCCTTCGGCAACCGCTTCCGCTTCGGAAATCGTGGTTGCCGGAAGCAAGACCGAAAACTCTTCTCCACCATATCGTGAAACCACATCGCTTTCACGGACATTGGATTCCAAAGTATTCGCGACGGCTTTTAAAACATCGTCACCCGTACCGTGTCCATAATTATCGTTAATCGATTTGAAATGATCGATGTCAACCATAAATGCCGATAACGGCTCATCGTTGCTTTTTGATTTCGCAAAATAACTATCGAATCTTTTGAAAAATGATCTTCGATTCATGCATCCAGTCAGCGGATCGCGGGTAGCCAAGAATTCAAGTTCGCGATTTTGCCGCCTAATTTCATCGGTAGAAGCATCCAGTTCATTCAACATTTGTTGAAGTTGATTCTTTTTATTTTCCAGTTGTGTGACGTTCTCGAAACTGGCAATTGCTCCATGGTTTCTTCCTTTTTCGTCAAGGATCGGTGCGCAGCTGACAGAGAAGGTCGATTTTTGATGATTGAAAGTTGATTTCATCAACAGATTTTGGAGCGTCGATCCGTGCTGGATTGCAGTTCTCCATGGTGCTTCTATTCCGTTTGAATCCGCAGGGCGGATGGTGAGGGAGCTTGCTGTTTTTCCAATCAGCTGTTCCGACTCCATTCCGGTTACTTGTTGAAAGGCTGTATTTGCGAGGACGATTCTTTCTTTTTTATCTACAACAATCAGTCCTTCAGCCAAGGTATCTAGGGCATCCTTGACACGACTAGGAATCACTCTTTGCGGATTCAATTCACGCAGAACGAATCTGAGATAGATATAGAAACTCAAAAAGCCAACGCTAAAAAAGAGCACGCCCAATACCACTTCCGAACGTCCAGCAAGGCTTGAAAGTCCGCCTTTTCCGATTGCAGTAAATCGAAATTCGAGGTGACCCCAGACATCCTGCCCTGAATGAATTGGCAAAATAATTTCATCGGGATTCGACTTTTGAGTCTTGTTTTGACTCCAATTTGAAAAATGATCGCCTACCTCGATCACCTTGGTAGAGTCCGATTTTCGCACACCAATGGAAAGGATATCAGGATAACGAGACGTTACATCCCGAAGGTGCTGCTGCAAAGAATCCGCATCAATCTGGTTGGCCATACTCGAAAAACTTATTGCGACTGACTCGCAGATTAGTTTTCTGACCTCGATTTTTTCAGTTCGCTTATCGGAAAAAATTCCAAGGAATGACGAGAATAAGATGATGCTGACCGCCAAACCGACCAGCCCAAATGAGATGCGGGCGATGGGGCTAATTGCGGACTTGACCATCAGAAACTCAATAAGAAAAGACTTTGAACAAAAAAGACTTCGTATCAGTCAAGTTAGCTTATGGTTGATTCCGGTTTCGATTTAATTGGAATTTGTTAGCCCAGAAATTTAATCCGACGGGTGAATTTTCCGGGCTAGAAGGTTAGGTTTTTCCCTCAATCCTTAATGCTAGTCATTCAGCTTATCCCGATCATGCCGCTCCATCCCTTTTTCTGCGATGTCTACCAAAGACTCTGAATCGTCATCCAAACCAGAATTTTTGACAATTGGAAGTGGATCAAACGACGTCCAAGCCGGAAGCGTCGAAACAAAACTAGCCATCAGCGTTCCGCCCCGAACAATCCATAAAACATAACCGACTGATAACGAGGCAGTCGTAATCGCTGTCGTGCCAACTACCAGATTGTCCACCAAGCCCGATCCGGGTTCTTCCATTTCATCACCGAAACTCGAATTTCGAATAGGAGCTGCAGACAATCTTGTCGTCGAAATCCTTTCTGAGCTGTTGGAAGATGTGACCCGTGAGGATAACTTTTGGATTCGTCGGATTGGTTGAAAATTACGCTCCTGATCTTCATAGATCTTCTCCGGACCCTCCTCGTCTGCAAACGGATCCTCTTCCACGTCCGCAGCAACTAAAACTTGAGGCTGAGATTCCGCTATCGTCGATTGCGGCAAGTGTTGAATTCCTAAGACCTTTTTTGCCTGCTGCAACGATGCCTCGACTGGGTTAGTCACAGGCGTGATCGGTACCTGTGTGACTACCAAGCTTGGAGTCGATTCAACCTGATAATTACTGGTTTGGTGATTGATCGAGTTACCAATAGGTTGGACAAACACTTCGACTGTGACGGGCAAACTATTAAGCAAACCATCGGTAGCAAAATAGGTAAACGAGTCTCGACCAAAAAAGTCTCCCAGTGGCGTATAGATGATCGAACCGTCCGGGGCCAGCGACAATGTACCATTGCTTGGGCCTGAAATCAGAGCCGCTGCCAACACGTCGCCATCAACATCAGTGTCGTTGCCTAGAACTCCGGGCGTCAGAACAAACAGTCCTTCGAACTGATCCGTCACCAGACTTTCAGGCAAGGCTACCGGTCGCTCATTGACATCACTCACATTGACAACAATTGTTTCGGGTACCGAAGTTTGACTGCCGTCCGATACGGCAACTGTTAGCACGTAAGTCGAATTCGATTCGAAGTTAAGATTCACATTGTCGGCAACCAGCAGGTTACCTGAGGAAAGATCAAAGCTAAAATTTCCATCCTCGTTCCCACCTAAAATTGACCAGTCCGTCAGATTCGAAGCGGTATCCACATCAGTTGCCAACAATGAACCAATCACGGTTGCCAGGGGGCTGTTTTCATCCACCGTCAATGATTGTCCCGGTTGGATAACAGGTGCCGTATCGTCAACATCAGCCACCGACAGCGTATAGTTGGCAGAATTATCGGGTGAAACACCTACTCCAGCGTCGTCAACTGTAACAGTGACGTCCAATTGCGGCCGAGATTCAAAGTCGAGGGCGACGCCGGCTCGTAAATGCAATTCGCCATTGATAATTTCGAACGAGCTTGCGTCTGTGCCGGCTAATCCGAGCAAATTCGATCCGATGGCATCATCGTCGATCACGATATCGGCCACTTTCACTGATACTGAAGGATCTATATTTTCTGGCAGTGATGAAATCAGATTTGTGAGGCTCACATCGGGAGCTTCATTGACATCCGTGATATCAATGGAAAATGATTGGTCGGAATAAGATCCATCCGCCGAAGTCGCCCGAACAGTAATACTTCGCGACGGACCTTCAGTTTCGAAATCAAACATCGCGGCAGTTGTCACAACGCCGGTTGTTGTATCGATCGCAAAACGACCGCCATCATCATCAGTCAACAAATAAGTTATGCCGTTTGTCGTAGCATCGGCATCAGATGCGAACGCTGTCAAACCGGTAGCCGAACCGATAGCGCTGTTCTCGTCCAACTGATTGGTTAGCGGGTCGTTGTCGGTTACAGAACCTGTGTCAAATTCGTCGACATCGGTAATTTCAACGCTGATTGCCTGGGAATCGTTTGAGGTTCCATCGTCAACTTGGACAATGACCTCGTAGACGCTATCCATATTAAGATCCGTCGGTGATTCTCGATTGGGACTGACATCGAAACTTAGTTCACCACTGACGCTATCGATAGTGAACAAAGCCGAATCATCGCCACCAACAATTGAAAATGTAAGAGTGTCAGCGGGCACGTCGTTGTCGACCGAGGTTACTGTGGTGACGACCGTCGTATTCTCAGCCGCCATAATCGAAGCAACGGCTCCACCACCATTGCTTGTGATCATGGGAGCATCGTCAGACAACGGTATGATAGTCCAGCTAAAGGTAGCCGACGTCACCAATCCCAGTCCATCGTCTACGACAAACTCGAACGAATCGCTAACCGTTTCGCTACTGTCGTGATCGTAGGTGACTCGTCCATTGTCAATATCGGCCTGAGTCAAAGTATCACCATCGGCCAATGCTACGCCGTTTAGAAAAAGGGTTCCGTTGACCGGTGAGTCGTCGATCCAGTAAACCAACTCCGTTTCGCTGTTATCAACGTCCGTCGTTTGAAGCATGGCCGTTGTAACAATATTTCCGGTGGATCCTTCTGCGACCGTGTCGCCTGTAATGTTTGTCAAAACTTGTTCGTCGTTGACTGCGGCCACGTTGACTGTCAAATCGTAATTTGGCCCAACCGCTCCATCACCATCGGTAAGTACAAAACTAACTGTTCGGGGCCCGACACTCGGATCATCGTTGTTTGTATTTTGATATCCGATGGCTTGCACTAATGCCGAAACGGCAACTTCATCTGCGTTCGCGTTAAGAGCAATTTGCAGATCGACCCCAGAGGCACCTCCAGAAAAAGAGCCAATCAAAATTCCTTCAAAATTAATGTTATTTCCACTTAGGCCGATCTCTCCAGGCCCAGTTCCTGTGTCGACGATTGCTAGAAGATCTTCCGCGTGATTCGCACCCGAAAAGAAGGATACCGTTAGAATCCCTCCATCGAAATTAGCTGAATCGACATCAGTAACAATCCCGCCGATCCCTTGATCGATCACCTGCAAGCCATCGCCTTCGTTGTAGTTCAACGTATCATTCGCAAGATTTGCGATTTCTGGGGCATCATTGTTTGGATTGATATCAACATTCGTGCTGCCGGTTGCGAACAGGTTGCCTCCACTCCCTTGAGTACCATTGGCGTCCTCCATCGACCAAGTGATTTGAACACTCGGGGGCGGATTTTGGCTGGTGTTAGAGTAGGCGATTGATTGGATGACACCATCCACGTCCGCCTGCGTCGCGGATCCATTAAATCGGACAGTCAATAATCCATTGCTATTGTTGATGATCACCCCGACATTCGATCCGTCATAAATCAGGCTACCGCCTTCGGTCAAAATACCAAGTTGTCCAGTAGCCGAAAACAGATCCTCCGGGTTGGCTCCACCAATGCGTTGAAGCTGTAAATCGACCGAATCAAAATCGTCTTCGCCTCGGTTGATGTCCGCATCAAAAAACGTAGCGTCAGAATCGAGCACCTGAGCAAGCCCGCCTTCAGTGAAGGTTGGATTGCCATCGAGGTTATTGAATTGGGGTTGATCATTGACCGCGTCCACGGTGACTACGACATTGGCGGCTATTTCAAATTGATCATTTGCGAGAGCGGCAATTTCTTCTGCAAAAAGAGACCGCGAATAGATGCGTGCATCGTCGATCATACCCTCAAAGAAATTCGTGCTTGAATTGGATCCGATGAAGCTCTCGTTGAGCGCCGAAACATTGGCGATTCCCTGGGTAAAACTAGTTTGCCCAACCTCGATACCGTCCAGATACAAGATCTGCGTCTGAGCGATGTCATCGACGGCGTAAGCCACATGTCGCCAACCTGTACCGCCAAGCATTTGATTTGAAATCGTATTCTGCCACTGCGTTCCGTCATTGAACGCTGCGAACAGCCCCCAGCCTCCATTCCCTTCGACTCTTAGACTCAGATCGCCGCCAATATTCCACACGACTCCTGTTGGTGCGCCCGGATCCACATTGACCCAGGCAGTCAACGTGACGCTTGTCGTTTGCCCAAAATCACTAGGAATGTTGACCTGCCCAGATCCATCAAGCGACAACACGTCGCCTCGCGTTGGGTCATTGGCAAAAACTGCGGTACCTATCAGCGTCCCGTTTTCTTGAACACCAGCGGCCTGGTCGTTTGCGTTCCCTTCAAACGTGTATCGTCCATTCAGGTTACCTGCGACTGATGAGGAAACGGTGATCGTATCAGGACCGTTGTAATCCTGATCGGGGTCAAACTGTAATCCATCCAGGGCAAAGTTGACGTCGCTTTCCAAACCTTCAATCACCATCGAATCCGTACCATCAGCACCTTCGACGATTGTGATACCATTAGTTGCAGCAAGCGTTAACGTTCCATTGCCAACGGATAACGAAACTCTGGTTGGAATATCGGTCGCAACCCCGTCGTCCACTTCAATGATATTGGCACCTGCAAATATAACTGCGGTGTCTTCGTTCGTTCCGACAGTCGCTGGAAAGTTAATCGTAGGCATCAAGTTTTCCGCTGCGACTGTAATCGAAATCGTATCGCTGACAGAGAGACTGTCTGTCGCAAGTAGTGCTATTTCGTCAGCAGAAAGGGCTCGAGAGTGGATTCTTGCTTCATCGATCAGTCCATCAAAGTCCCAAGTTCCAATTCGATTGGCATCGCTGCCGATCAAAGTGTCAAAACTTCGGTAAACAATGCCTCCGCCGTGGTCCGTCTGGGCGACTACTTCACCGTTCAAATAGATCGCTTGCTTGCTGGTACCAAAATCGATCGTATAGGCGACATGGTGCCAGCCCGAGCCTGCCAAAAACTCACTGGATGACGTTGCCTGCAGAGCAGTTCCGTCAAAGAAAAAACCTGTCAAACCGTTCCCGGTACCGGTTGCGTCGAGTCGAATAAAGACATCGTCGCCGAGACTGATTACCTGACTTCCTTCAGTGCCAGTCGAATTCAGATTAACCCATGCTGACAGCGTTACACTATTAGGCGTATTGAATAAGCTATTGATTTCTACGTAATCAGAGACTCCATCAAGGCTGAGCACCTGACCTCGTTCAGGATCATTGATGACCGAAGCATTCCCCAAAAGAGTGCCATTTTCGGTGCTGCCGATTGCTTGATTGTTGGCTGTTGCGTCATCAAACGAAAATCGGCCTTCTAAATCAGCGGACAAGGAAGTCGACATATCCAGCGAAACGGCTCCGTTAAATCCACCGTTGGGTGTAAACGTCATGCCCGCCAAAGCGGCATTGATATCGGACTCGGTTCCGTCAATCGTAAAGCTGCCGCTGCCATTTGATCCATCAACAAAAATAAAACCACCTGTTTGCGATAAATCTAAAACTCCGTCGTTGACTGAAATCGACACTTGTAACCGCGTGTCAGATGCAGGTATTGAATCACCAACGGTAACCTGATTTCCGTTGGCTACGGTAAAGCTGAGCGTCTGACCTTGGGCAACCGTTTGCGGACCCGGGACGGTTTGGAAAACATCCAGTCCGTTGTCAATCGTTATCGAAACGGTTTCGGCATAGATATTTCCAGCCCCATCGGTCACTTCGACGGTGACATCGTGTGAAGTCGATGCCTCAAAATCCAATTGGGACGAATCGGCAACGGTTAGCTCACCCGTCGACGAGTTGATTGCAAACCGACCGCCGGCATCATCGGTCAGCTGAAACGAAAAACTGGAAAGGACTTGACTCGCATCCCATTCAATTAAGTAATGATGGCTGTCACTACCACTGGAAACGCTCCAAAATCCGGTGCTGTTGTCTAATCTAGCAAAGTCATGATCCGGCGTCGCATCCATGTCGAAGTAACCAAAGTTGGCGTACTGTCCTGGTGTCGCACTACCGTTTTCATCACCGGACCAAATCGTTTCGGCTGCTCCCGTTCCGTTGTACCATCGCCAAACTCCTTCGGTTTGAACATCGGATGCACCGAGCCATGGGCTGAGTCCAAGATCCGAACTTAACTGTCGAACGACGCTGTTTTCATAGGCGGACCCGATCGTAACAAGTTGGCCGTTGACTCCGTTCAATTTTGATGCAACCGCTGCTGTCTGGGCATTCACCCATGTCGCATCAGACGGACTCATTCGATAAAACTTGCCAGTTGCCGCGTTGTATTGAAGGCTAGGATCGTCGCCAAGAATTTTGCTGATCGCCTGAGGTATTTCGATCACCTGGATGTCAGCAATGATGGCAGCTCGATTGGGAACGTCGAATTCAAGACTATCAAAAGTAAGCAACGTTGAATTGCTATCGGCTGTGAACGTAAAACTTCGGTGTTCCCAAAGTCGGTTCAATTGAGACCAACCATCGGGCTGGTCAATTGAAAAATTCTGCGACGTGCTACCCGCACTTACCACCAATTCTTTCGTGGTATCACCACCATCGAAATCTCCAGAAAGAGCAAAAATGACCTGATAGGTTTGCCCTGATTCGGTTCCCAAGTCTTGCTCAATTCCTCCAGGCCCACCGGCGATACCCAACTCGATACTGTTGCCACCAAGTGGAGATGGCTCCCAGGTTGCTGGATTCTGATAGAGGACATTGCCTGCCCCTCGATTGGTCCAGTTATTTCCGTAATCGTGGAATAGACCGTCGTCGACAATATCTTCGGGTGCGTCAGGATCACTGGGTACGAGATAGCCAACACTCGCGCCGTCGATGGCATTTTCATTGATGTGTAAGTCGCTGATTGGCGTGCTGGTGGTAAAGCCCGCACCAGTCGCATGGCCGATCGTCAAATTATTTCCGTTGACCCAGTTTACCACCTCGTTTTCGGTGTTGAATCCATCCATTTGCCAATTGGCAATGAGGCCATCGGGTACGACTCCAGTATCGAGTTTTTGCTGATGCGAAAGGCTAATTTCTGCTTCACTGCGAATCTGGTCCCAGATTCGGACATCATACAACGTCCCCCGGAAAGCATCGGTTACCTGAAAATCACCTGCAATGGAATCCAATTCATTGCCAAAAACAAGTCTTCCATTGCCACTTCCGCCGACTAAGTTTGCCCCGGTTGCGATCCCCGATCTAGATTCAATCAACTCGCCATCAACGTAAATCGCGACGTCACCATCGGTATTGTCCCACGAAAGTCCGAAACTATGTCGATTTCCGTCGGCCAAGGCAGCAAAGTAATTTATCTCGTTGAACGAGTGTATCCCTACTGGATTTCCGTTAATTACGAAAACGATATCTCCATTGTCTCTTAACTCAATCAAAAACGCATTTTGCTGGGTAGTTGTTGCGTAGCTGACCAGAACATTTTTGGTTCCTGGTTCTTTGATGGTAAAACTCGTTTCGAACGTAACCGATGTTAATCCACCAAGGATTGCACCACCGTCAAGTGCATCCAGAAACGCGTCGTTACCGCCGTCCAGATTTAATTCAATTCCGCTGGATAAATCGGTCGGAGCCGAGTTGAGTTCATCGACTTGGTTTACGGCAATTGCCATCGTTTCAACGTATGTGTTTCCGATTGCATCGGTTACTTGCACGTCGATGTCGTAGGAACTTTGAGTATCACCATCGATTCGATATCCATCAGCTACCGTGATTTCGCCGGTAGAGTGATTGATCGCAAATCGACCTTCAGAATCATCGGTTAAGCTAAATGTAAAATTGGTGATGACTTCATTGGCATCCCACTCGACAAAATAAGCATTGTTGTTGGTTCCGTCTGCGTCATCCCACTTGCCACTACTGGCATACAACAAAACAGAATCTTGCCCCCCAAAATCAAATGGCTCGCCATCAATGAAATTAGTATAGAAATCTGGCTGCGAGGCCCCTGTCTGATCACCGATCCAAAAAGTCCCATCAGGATCGTTGCCTTCGTACCAACGAAATTCGCCTTCGACGACCTCATCGGAACCGCCAAGCCAACCAGCGGCCCAGCCTGTAGGCAATATCATATCCTGAAGCAGTTGATTTTCGTAGCTACTCCTAATTACCGCCAATTGGCCTTTGACACCATTTAAAGTCACTCCAGCATCGGTCTGGGCTTGGGTCCAAGAAACTGGATCTTCAACAAAGCGGTAAAATTTCCCAGTGGCTGCATCATACGAAAGCGTCGAATCTGCATTTAAAACTGAATTAATCGCCGGAGAAATCTCGATCACTTGTACGTCAGCGATCATCGGACCAAACCCGGCACCAATAGTATCGAGTGACTCGAATCGCAGCTTGGTCAAATCAGTGTCAGCGGTAAACTGAACCGAGCGATTTTGCCACAGCATATTAGTGTCGGACCAGTTTGCATCCCTTTCGATAGTAAAGTCAGCCGACGACCCCGCCGCACTGACTCGAACATCTTTGGCATCTTCACCCGTCGGGCCACCAGTGCCCCAGTTCCCGGCAAAGGCAAAGATAACTTGATACCTTTTACCTATTTCGGTTTCTAGTTCGGTTGAAATCGCAGATCCAGTCCCGTCAAGGTCGACCGCGTACCGTCCCAGCGGTGGTGCTTGAGTCACGGTGCCGTGCAAATCAACGGCTCCTTTTTCGACTGTCCAATCGCCAAACTGCTGTCCCGCAAAATAGGTTGTGAATGCCCCTGGATAGGACGCTTTTTCAAAAAATCCATCGGTAGCAATATCTTCTAAAACAGAAGGGAATTCTGGAGTTACGAAACCGATAGAAGTTCCATCGGTCGCGTTTTCTTTCACATTGAGATCTCCAACGATGCTGCTTGGTAAAAATCCGCCGACATTGCCTACATTTTTCAGGCTCAGGTTATTTCCATTGACGATATCGACGACTTCGTTGAATCCGTTAAAGCCATCCATCTGCCAATTTGCAATCAAACTGTCCGGCAGGTTGACGTTGTCGAATTTCTGATGCTGATTGAGCTTGATTTCCGCATCGCTACGCGATTGATCCCAAATCCGCACGTCGTGATAGACTCCAGAAAAAGATTCGGTCGGATCAAAATTGTCGCCAACTAATTCCTGCCCAAAGACAAGTGTGCCACTTCCTCGAATGACGTGCGTAGCCGCCAGACCAGAACCTGATTCGGCAAGTTCACCATCGATCCAGATACGATAATCACCGTTTGGGCTGCTCCAGCTGACGGCAATGTCATGCACGTTACCATCCAACAGCGCGGCCGTGCTGACTGAAGTGAATGCAAAATCGGATCCTATCGTCAACCTTAGCGTGTCATCGTTGCTATTGTTGTTAAGTAAAATTTCATTATCTTCCGATGGAACCGCGTAGGAAAAAAACGAAGTATCCCCGGCAAATGCATCCAACTGAACTTTCATCTCGATAGTAAATTCTGTCAGCCCATCAAGGATGCTTCCGGCATTGTTCGTTTCCAAATAGGCATCATTTCCACCATCCAGATTCAATTCGATCCCGCTCGACAGATCGATCGGAGCATTATTGTTTTCTACCAAATCGTTAATTGAAATGCTGAATATATTATCGATGTGGTTCCCGTCGACATCGCTTGTACGAATGGTAATTGCATGGGTAGCCTGCGATTCGGCGTCCAGCAGATTGCCATCAAGAACTCGAATTTCACCTGTGTTGGAATCGATTTCAAACGCACCAGGAACTGTTTGTGTTTCGATGGAATAGGTAATTGCCTGGTTGGCATCGAGGACATCGTCGACAGTCCACTCAACGATATAGGCATTCAGGATTGTCCCATTGCTGTCGTTCCAAAGCCCATCCTGATATCGAAGCTCCAAATAGTTTTCGTTGCCGCCAGAATTATTCGGTTCATTCGATAACCAATTCGAATAAGCTCCATTGAGGTTATATCCCTGATCACCACCTTGCCAAAATTGATCTAGCTGCGTCCCGCCATCTTGCCATCGCCAGACGCCTTCCGAATTGACATCGTTTCCACCCAACCAAACGTTTCTGCCTCCAGCGGATGCTAAAGCGAATGCGATTTGTTGTTCGTGGGAAGATCGGATTGACAACAACCGACCACCGACACCATTGATTTGTTCCGATGGAGCATTGGACTCGGCTGTTGATGCATCAACGCTTGATACAAAGTTTTTGTAGAATTTGCCCGTTTCGGAACTGTATCGCAAATCAGGATCTGCAGCCAAAAGTGACGCAATGAGCGCTTCCCGTTCGGCATCGATACCGGCAACGCTACCAACTACTGCCCCATTGACCTGATTTTCATCGACCGAAAACGAGAGCGTTGCGTCATTGGCGGTAAAACCAGTTTCAGCTGTATTGCGCAGCGTCAGATTGTTTCCGCTGACCGAATCGAGGACAACGCCATCGGATGACAATTGGTCAAAATTCCATTGGGCAATCAGATTGGATTCATCATAAGGAAGACGAGTTTGATAGCTGGCGTCAATTTGTTCTAACGTTCGAACTGTATCGAATAATCGAACGCGACGAATCGTACCTGAAAAAGTATCGTCCGCATTAAACATCTGACCAGGCGCGGATTGATGTTGCCCGATCACGACCGTCCCGGTGCTGCTAATGGTGGTTCCAGTTTGATAACTATTGCGTCCCAGTCCCAATTGTTGGCCATCGACATAGAACATGATGACACCGGAAGCGCTATCCCAGGTCACGCTGACCGTGTGCAGGTCGCCATCAAAAAGCTTGGTGGAAACTGCGGTGCTTCCATATCCCAGGCCTCCGTTTTCACTGGTTCGGAAAAAGACTTCACCACTGGAATCGACTGCCAGAAAAAGTTCATCCTGACTATCCGAATCTGCGTAAGAAAACAGAGTCGTCAATCCGACTGCTGGTGAATCGACGGAAAATTCAACTTCGATGGTGATCTGCCCATTGTCGTTGAATACGGCTTCGCTGGTTTCCAAATAGGCGTTGTTGCCACCCCCCTGATTCAACTGCAGCCCCGACTCATTGGTAGAAACCGCCTGCAAATCAAGCGGAGTGGTTCCGCCTGTATCGCTGTCCACAGCGACGGCGTAGTTTGAAAATTCACTGCTATTTCCAAGGCTGTCAGTCGTGACCGCAGTCACGTGTTCTCCCGGTGCAAGCGTGATTCCGGATAGCGTACCGGTTAGAGAACTTAAGCCATTGGCAATACCAGAAACTGTACCAAGAAAACGCTGGCCTTCGACTTGGCCACCGTCTCGATCCGAGCTTGCGAAAAAATCGACCGAATAGGTTCCAAGCCCCAATGAGGTCGTATCGAGAACATATTCAAACGTTCCGTCATCAGCGATTGAAACGGACGTCAGAACAGCCCAGTTTTGTAGATTGTTGGCCCCTGAGTCAGTATCGCCCGCATCATTTGCCGACCGTCCATCCGTTCCCAAATTGATTCCAAGCCCGTCACTTTGAGAAATCGAATTTCGACGCAGTTCATTGCCGGTCCCAAGCTCAACGTTAATGCCGTGAACGCTACTTCCTACAATTGTATTGTCAGAAATTAAATTGTCAGATCCCTGCACCAAGATTCCATAAATCGGATTTCCGACCGGTACATTTGGGGAAGCAACATAGCCCATCTGGTTGCCAATAATTTGGTGATTGTCACCCGTTGAAATCCAAATGCCCGCTGCGGAACCAACGAAGCGATTCGATTCGCCAATGCCAATACCTCCTACAACGCTACTGTTTCCATCAAGGTAGATTCCGCTGGACGGACTTTGAACGGAAGTATTATCAAACGAACCGTCTGACTGAAAAGCTCCAATAAAGTTACCTTGAATTGTGTGATTGTCAGAATTGTTCTGAGCTGAAATTCCAATGCTGGAAAAATCACGCACCACGAGGCCCTTAATCGTAGAGCCATCAGCGTTCTGATTTAAAATCAATCCCGTGTTATTCAATCCGTTGCCATCAATGACGATCGGCAAGAATGTATCAGCAATCCAACCCGTCTGAGTCGTTCCATCGATTGTGACTTGTTCGGTCAGGGTGGGCAGAGCAGATGACAATTGAATGACCTGAGTTCCGCTGCCAGCAATATTAAAGTCAATCGTATCGGCACCGAGATTGGCATTGGCATCCATGATTGCTTGTCGTAGTGATCCGGCACCGCTGTCGGCGGTATTAGTAACCGTAAAAGTTTGAGCCGTCGATGCAGAACCCGACTCCATGGCATAAAGTGCCGCAATATCGGCTCCACCAAGGGCTCTTGAGTAGCCTCGGACATCGTCAAGCAAACCGTCATAGTCACTTGTGTCGCTCCCGCCGATCAAAAACGGTTCAAATGAAGAAACAGTGCCGGTGAAATTTGAATTGGATGCCGACAATGAACCATCGATATAGATCTCAAGATCAGTTCCGTTTTTCTGTGCGACCACATGATGCCAATTAGAATCCGGGACGAATCCATTGTCGGCGGCCACGAATCCGGTCCCGCCGGAGCCTTGAATGAGAAATAGCAGGTCACCACTGGCATTGTGGGAAATGAAGAACCCATCACCGATTGAGAATTGACGAATGATATCGGCCGTTGAACCCGCGTGGGCGTCCGCGTTATACCAAAATGAGATTGCAAAATTGCTTGCAATATCCAACGACGGATCGTAGGGAACGCTGACATAAGAATTCGCTGTCGAATCGGTGGTAAAATCAAGGGCGTGGTTTCCAATGGCATGATTCCCCGTCCATGCCGCCCCATTGATCAAGGTTCCTGAATTATTGTTGCCGCTCGAATCGTTGGCCGTCAGACCTGAGTTTTCTTCGTATTCATGATGGATGAAAAGCCCCGTCGTCAAATCAGCAATGACGTACTCAACTGCTCCGATGTCTGCATTTCCAACGCGAAACTCACCAATTTGGTCAAAGAGGTTAGCAGTGAAGGTTCCTGCATCGATGGCAAGACTGCCCGCCTGCAAGGTATGAACAAAGGTCCCATTGATTTCCTGCAATGGATTCAGCATCGGGTCGGCACCGGTAATGTCGGTTGCCTCCAAGCCGGTGACGTTATCCGTATCCTCAACGAAATTGAAACCAAGACTGTTGATAGTCCCATCGATGTCATTGCCACCTACACTTGCCGTATTGTCGGCAAAGATCGAGTTCTGGGTGTTGAAAGCTACGGTGCCATGTGCATGAACGCCCCCTGCCTGACTTGTCAACGAAGTGTTGTCAATGATCGACACATGATTTGCGTTGACCGTTCCTGAATCGGTGTCGATGCCACCACCCTGTTCCGCCGAAAAATTCCCGCTGATGGTGGTATTGGTCATCGTCAGCGTTCCGACACTCGTGCGAATCCCTCCGCCTCGGGTTGCTGAATTATTGACAATCGCGACATCATTCAAAACGACATCGCCAAAGTTTTGAATCGCGCCTCCCCAGCCAGTGGCATCGTTACCAGTAAAGACGACATCGTCAGCTATCAAGCTTGAACCAGAGGCAACCAACACGGCGCCACCACCTGCACCATTGGCCGAACCCCCAGTCAAAACTAGATCTTCCAAACTTAACTGTGACCCACCGATCACGTGAAAGATTCGATCACCTAGACTCGAGGCATCGATCACGGAACCTTTTGCGACACCCGAAATCGTGACATCCGAATTAATGGTTAAATTACCGCCGGACGTAAGCGTGTGGACTCCTGACCCGAGGTGAATCGTGGTCGGTCCAACTGTGTTTTCAGCAGCCAAAACGGCTTCACGCAGCGAGATGAAACCGTCAGCACCTCGATTGGAAATCAAGTCGATCAGGTTCGTCGTATTTCCATCGACGTTATCAGTGGTCGTATCGACCGTGATGGCAACGCCTCCGTTTGCATTGTAAAGTTCACTAATATCTGTTGAGGACAGAGCTCGACCGTAGATGCGAATGTCATCCAGTTTCCCTTCAAAATTCGCGCCGGTCGTTCCTTCGCCACCAATGAGCAAGGGAGCTGAAACGTCGACGTCGCCAATGGGTACCGAATTGATTCCGTTTGCATTATTGTCGATATAGATTCGGATCGTGTTGCCACTTCGAGTTGCAACGATGTGGTGCCAATTCCCGTCGCTGATGAATCCGTTGGTTTCTTTTCGGGTCGTGCTGCTACTAGAACCTTCTAACAAAAAGTTTAAGTCACCATTTGCATCGGCGTAAATCGAAAAACCGTCATTCCCATCGTGAGAACCAATGATCTGGGTCCCATCGGCTTGGGCAATCGTAGCGTGATACCAAAACGCTATCGAGAAATCCTCACTGAAATCGAGCGTCGGATCATCTAGAACGGTGACAACGGCGTTGTTGTTGACGGTATCTCCACTGAAATCAAGCGAGTAGTTACCGACTACGCTATCGGCACTCCACGCGGGGGCATGGAACCATGAGCCATCGTTGTAATTTGCAGTGACATCGTAGACGGTCGATCCACCGTTTTCTTCAAATTGATAATGAGCTATCAATTCGCTTTTGATATCTAACGTCGAAAACCACGAACTGGAAAAAGCATTTGAGAATACAAAATTGGATTCAATCTCACCCACGGAAAATTCAAGGTCCCAGTCTCCGCCTAGTTCTGCATGACCCGTCAGATCATCACTGGCGGCGACATCGGCAAGGGTCAACTCTGAAATGGCTTGAATCAGAAATTCACCTTCCTCCGTTTCTGCCAGATTGCAACCATAAAATAGGATATCGGCTCCATCTGTCAAAGCAGATCGCCACTGCACAAACTGACTTGCGTAAGCGTTGACGGTTTGGGCATTTAGTTGGGAGTTGCCAAGATTGACTCGTCCATCGGATCCGTGCGACACAACGTGGATGGATTCGATGCCACTGTTGGAAGTTAGAAAGTCTGAAATTTGTTCGATACCGTCGCGATCATTCGAAAGAATTACGACTTCGGTAGCGTCATCACTGGCAATCACCGAATCTTCGATCAGGCTCTCATAATCTTCGACGGAACTGTCCACAAATACGATATGCCTGGGCGACGATGACAACTCATCCTGAACAGGTTGCGTTTCGCCAAGCCCATCCGTTTCTTGGGCGATCATTTCTTGAGGCAATGCGACCAGTGGAGATGCGCTGTACATCACTCGGTCTTCAAAGACCGTGGCTTCGATATCATCCGCATTCATCGTTTCAGACTGCAGCGATTTATGAATGACGCTTTTGATGCGGCTGGACTGCAATCGCAAGTCGTTCAGGATTTTTTTGAAACTCATCAACTCGTTTCCAATGAAAATTAGCGCCTATGAATTTGCGCACTAGGTCATTGTGAGTTTACGTCGTAAAAGTTCGGTTGATATCAGATCGGGAAAACTCTGATCGCTCCAGCGATTCAGTCCTGCCGATATTAACGTTTGATGGGAATTCTAGATCTATTTCGGATGGCAAACCCTTGCGATACATGCTCAATCCATCAAGACCACAGATCGTCGATCTCGGTCTGTCGTAGCTAGTCATCCATCAACGCCATCTGAATTTCGACGATCTCTTTCGAGCAGTCAAAAAAAGCGTCCAGCACTTTGGGATCAAAATGAGTGCCGCGGGACTCGGTTAAAATATCGAAGCATTTTTGCCGAGGAAACGGATCCTTATACGGACGTTTGGACGAAAGAGCATCAAAAACATCGGCGACCGCAGTGATTCTTCCTTCGATTGGAATGTCCTCTCCGGCCAGTCCAAGCGGGTATCCACGACCGTCCCAGTGTTCGTGATGCGTTTGAGCGATTCTTGCCGCCATCATCATTAGCGGTGAATTTCGGATGTGCAGAATGCCTTCCCCCAGCCTCGCGTGTGAACGCAGAACTTCTCGATCCCGAGCTTCGAAGGGAGAAATGATCCGGGTGCCCAGCGCACAATGTCGCTTCATGAGATCGTATTCACTTTCATCCAGCTTTCCCGGTTTGAACAGAATTTCATCCGGCACGCCTATCTTGCCAACGTCATGAAGTTGGGCGGCTTGCTGAATCATTTCGACCTCATGCTCGCACCAGCCAAGTTGACGAGCGACGATGGCAGCATAGTAGCCGACTCGAATCACATGATTTCCTGTTTCATTATCGCGGTGCTCGGCGGCTCGGGCCAGGCTCAAAATAATTTGCTGACGGGACTCATAAAGCTCCTTCGTCCGTTTTTTCACCTGATGTTCCAAAATGGATTTTTGGTGTCCCAACTCGTCAAGGTGCATCTTCATCGCCAAAGTGTTACGAACACGAGGAACCAACTCGGATGCATCGACAGGTTTGGGTAGGAAATCACTGGCCCCGAGCTCCAAAGCAGCCGTCTTGATTGTTTGATCTGACTCGGCCGTCAAAATAATGACAGGCACATCCTGTAGTTGTTTGTTCGTGTTGATCCCATGCAGAATTTGTAAACCATTCACATGAGGCATATTGATGTCGAGCAAGACGAGGTCAGGTTTTTCACTGATTGCCAAGGGATAAGCCTCCCTTGCATCCACACAAGTCACGAACTTCGAGTAACCTGCACGCCGGAGGTGCTGACGAACGACCAATACATTGGTCTCCTCATCGTCGACAATCATGACTCGGCAATCTTTGATTTTCGAATCATTCTCTGCTCGATTAGATACCTGCCGCTTGTGAGCCTCGCACTTGATGTAACCAAGCACCTCTTTTGTGGTCGGAACACGGTCAACGATTGGCTGACGAGATTCCGAAGTTTTTGATGCCGTTGGTACTTCGGTTGAAGCAGATGAGGTGACACCGTTTTGACAAACTGAATCCATAACGCGAAAAGACTTTGGAAATTGAAACTAATGGATTTCAAAAATTAGCTTTTCGATGGATCTAGGTCCCCAAACGGAGTCCGAATCGCCATGAGAATTGGTAATTTTAATCGGTTGTAACGAGTGCAACGATATTTCTAAAAAAAGGGAAATCCTACTGGTAAAGTCAGCGTTACCCCGCAGACTTTTCCTAATACGCATCACGCAATCCGCTGAAGTGAATTTATAGCGGTTAGACGTACCGGAATTGATCTTTGTGCCAGTGGTACCGAATAATCCAAATGACCGACTCATGAACTTTCGTTTGGATGTTCTTTTCTTGCCGACTACGATTTCTTCTTTTTGCATTTCAATCCTATCCGTGTTGGTGATCGCCACAACAACGGTTTCGGCGCAAGGTCCGTTTTCTCCAATCCGATCAGATTTTGTACCTCATCAGCAAAACATCCAAAGTGAACTGCCTTCCTGGGGACTAACCGATTCCCAACCGGAAATCCAAATCAATCCGCTGCCACCCATTCCCGACGATTCGCCGATGCTACGTTCGCAGGGTTCCGATTCTGCAGTGATTGGGGCCTCCTCCATTCCGCAGGAGTCCCCAATCGAAGCCGAATTTGGCAATTCTTATTTTGAAAATTCTTCAACGGAGATCCTTCCTGTTTCAGCTTTGATACTGCCTTCGGTTCGCCCCTTGTTTACCAGACCAGCTCAACAAACAGAGCAGTCCGGTTTACTCGAATCCTATTTGGGTCGTGCCGAGCAGTTTCGCCAATCGCCAGACTTGGCCCAACCGCTACCCGATCTTGAACTACCGGTCAATTACCGTCCCTGGTGGTCCAATCAAGTCGCTTCGACCCTTGGGATCAAACAGCGAGATCTGGAAATCAATCTGAACTCGCTTCTTCAAAACGCGATCAGTTACTCGCCGCAAATTCAGGTCGCGGCCGCAGAAACACAAATTCGAAGTACGTCGATCCTGGAGGAGATGGCACAATTCGATTGGCAGTCATTCTTGGAAAGTCAGTACACTGACACCAATGATCCCATCGGCAATACGCTGACGACAGGGAACAACGATGACCGGTTTAAACAACAGGAATGGTTTTCTCGAAGCGGTTTTCGCAGAAAAAATGTTCGAGGCGGTGAAACCGAACTATCTCAGCGATTTGGGTTTCTCGATAGCAATTCTCGTTTTCTTATTCCACCTAATCAGGGAAACTCGCGGTTGGAGCTAAACTATCGACATCCTTTGATGCGAGGTCGAGGAATCGCGGTCAATGAGAGCTTGATCGTATTGGCTGACATCGATTTTCGATCTGCAAGTGATACCTTCGTCGAGAAACTGCAAGGTCACCTATTTGACGTGACTGAAACCTATTGGGAATTGGTGCGAGCCCGAGCGGAATATCTTCAAAAACAAAAAGTTCTCAAAAGTGCTCAGTCGATTCTCCACAGTCTGCAGGCTCGAATCGAAGTAGATGCTCTCGATCGGCAAGTTTTTCGGGCCAAAGCCGCAGTTGCCAACCGTCAGGCAGAGATCGCACGAGCACTGACCGATATAAAAAATGCGGAATCCCGACTTCGGCTGTTGATCAACGATCCAAATTTGATCTCTGCTTCTTCGTTTGAATTCACTCCGATCGATATTCCAGTATCGGAAGAGTTGCCCGTCGACTTATCCGATGCCGTCGCGACCGCCATCGCAAATCGACAAGATATTTCACGAGCATTACGCGAGGTAACCGCGGCCAACGTAAAAAATGGAGTCGCGATGAATGACCTACTGCCAAAACTCGATTTGTTGATCGGTACTTATGTGGCTGGCTTGGATGGGAATTCCGATTTCCTAAATTCCTGGGTAAATCAATTTCGCGATGGGCGCCCCGGCTTCAATATCGGATTTGAGTTTGAGATTCCTGTCGGTAATCGATCAGCCATTGCCCGACAGCAAAGACGACAATGGGAAGTGAATCGGTCCTTGCATCAGTTTCGTGCCACCATGGAAATTGGAATCACCGAAGTTGAGATTGCGGTACGAGAGGTCAAAACCGCGCACCAGGAATTGATCGGTCGGTACCATGCCATGGTCGCAGCCAACAATGAGACGGATTTTTTATTGGACCGCTGGCAAACACTACCTGAGATCGACGATTCCGTCATTCTACTTCTGGAAAATCTACTTGACTCTCAGGCCAGACTTGCCGACGAAGAATCAGCCTTTGCCGCGGCGCAGTTCGACTTTGCCGTGTCGGTGGTAAAACTGAAACAGTCCACTGGCACGTTATTTCAACTTAATACAGATCCACTTGCCGAGCCGTAGCTCTCCATGGTGTTGGTAGCGTCAAAATCAGAAATAACAGTTTGTGGTATCGCCTTCAGTCAGAATTTATGGCTGACGGTCGAAACTATGAATCGGCCATACCGAATTGCAGGAACTGCTAAAACCAGTTACTTGTAATAATAAAAGATACGAAACGTCAAAAACCTACAGTTCGGCAATCCATTCCTACGATGAGAAAACTCCTTGCCCGATGTCAAAATGATTCCAACCGATGGTTGGCTGATATTGTCGGCACGGCTCAAAAGCTAAAGGGATTGACAGATCAAGGGCTGTGCAACTACGTCAATGACTTACGAGAATCAGTCCACTCCAGGCATACCGATCGGTCTGACTTAATCGCTCCTGCGTTGGCCGTTTCAAAGGAGGCGAGTCGAAGAGTCTTGGGCCTTGAATTATACGATGTTCAATTGACGGCCGCCCGAGTGCTCATTGAAAATCAAATTGCAGAAATGCAGACTGGCGAAGGCAAAACTATCTCGGCTCTGCCTGCAGCAATTTTTGGTGGCATTCTTGGCCAAGGTGTTCATGTAGCAACTCCAAATGCCTATCTTGCAGATCGCGACTATCACGAACTACGCGAAGTTTACGAAGCGATTGGAATCAGCATTGGCCTTCTAGGTAGTGGTCCCAATCAAACCAACGCAAAACGGTCCGCCTACGTGCGTGATATTACCTACGGACCCGGATATGAGTTTGGATTTGACTACCTTCGCGATCAAATGATCCTAAAACAAAACTCACGCCGACCGATTGGCCAATCCTCTCTGAACACCCTTTACGGCGACCAGGTTGAATATCCAGTACAAACGAGGGGACTTCGATTTTCAATCGTTGACGAAATTGACAATGTTTTGATCGATGATGCGTCCTCACCGCAGGTTCTTTCTGAATTCAGGCCAGGCGAGGCAACCGATAAAGACGCAGTTTTAATAGCCAGAAAACTTGCCCTCGATTTACTTCAAAAAATTGACTTTGACGAAAACGCGCAGGGTTCCATTGAGTTGACCGACTTGGGCAAGCAAAAAATTTATCGGCCCGAATTAACCATCCCCGTTGATCAACTGATTCGCCCGTGGGCAAACTACGTCGAATCGGCACTTCGAGCTATCCATCAATACGCAAAAGACGTTCACTACGTCGTGAACGGAAATGATATTCGAATCGTTGAACAATCGACGGGTCGTATTTTCGAAGATCGCTCGTGGCAGTCGGGCTTACATCAAGCAATCGAAGCCAAAGAAGGTGTATCCATTACCCCGGAATCGATTCCACTTGCTCAAATCACACGTCAACGATTCTATCGTCTTTACGCTCATCTTTGCGGAATGACTGGAACAACGGCGAATTGCGAGCCCGAATTGAGGTCGATTTACCAACTATCAATTCAAAAAATCCCCCTGAGAATTCCATCGAAACGGATTTTTTGGCCAACTCAAATCTTTGAAAACTCCGACTTAAAATGGCGATCGATAGCTTCATCCATTGCACAGGTTTCAGCCACAGGTAGACCTGTCCTGATTGGAACAAGGACCATTCTAGAGAGTCAAGTATTGGCTGAATTGTTGTCGGGTGCCCAAGTCGATTTTCAACTTTTAAATGGGAAACAAGACGCAGATGAGGCGGCTGTCGTTTCCGATGCAGGGAAACGAGGCAGGATCACAATTGCCACCAATCTTGCCGGACGCGGAACCGATATCAAGCTTGACCCGAAAGTGAAAAATGCTGGAGGACTGCACGTCATCGTTTCGGAGTGCCATGCTTCCTACCGCACCGATCGTCAACTGATCGGGCGTTGTGCCCGGCAAGGCGATCCTGGATCCTGCCAAACTTTCGTTTCCGCTGATGATTGGTTATTCACTCGGTACGCCCCCTGGTTCGCCGATGCGTTGTGTTGGCTCGCCAAACAGTCCGACAATCGCTACGACGTCGATTCCAAAATCCGGAAAATTCAGGCGAATATCGAACGCGAACAATATGGATTACGCAGTCAGTTGTTAAGACAGAATCAAAATCGCCACAAAATATTTCGACAAGTCACACCCTGACCGACAAGATTCGAGCCAACTTGCCCCTGATTAGGGCGATTCCGCTTTCGCCGAAATCAATTTTTTGAGGATCGCGATTTGGCCAAGATGGTAATAAGCGTGTTCGATTACGCCCTCGACATTTCGCTGCATCGTGCCATACTTTTCAACGATGAATGGCTGCCGTAGTTCTACAGAACTCATTAGACTGACGCTTTGGGCAAAGATTTCCGCGCTATGCAAAATCTCCTTTGTCAGTGCCTTCCATTGATCTTCATTGGAAACTTCAGGCATATCGAAACTATGCTTGTCTTGAATGGTTAGCGTCCCAGTTTCGAAAGCCTGATTCAATCCAGAAAGATAGTAGTTGAGGTGATAAGTCAATTTCGCGATCGAATTGGAATATCCCTCCAATTGAAAAACCGCCTGTTCCCATGTCGTTTCAGCCAGCAAAAGTTGGTAATTGGTATTGGCTATCCATTTACCCGAATGGAATACTTCGCGGATTCGATACGCTAGATTTTCACCTTCATTCACAACTCGACTGCCTTGGG
>JBCCSJ010000016.1:0-34522 GCA_039200505.1 Planctomycetota bacterium
ACCAATTGGCGGTCGATGCCGATCTTATCTCGCGGGTCCAGCGTCGGCTTTCGACCGCATTAAAAGAACCGGTTCGAATCGAATTATTGAGCACCGGCATCGTTTTGATTGATCGCCTGTTAGCCGCGATTGAACTCAGAGATGAACTCGGAATGCCAGCACTGGAGACGAGGGAATTAACGCTAACTAGAAGTCGATTATTGGTTGACGCTTCTCGTGAATCGGTGCTGGAGGTTGAAAATAGTTTGCGAGCGGAGTTAGATAGTCCATCGCCATCGTTGCCTGTAATTTTTCAGCGTACTCTGGCTTTGTCCCGGACGCTGCAGGAGCTGCTGGCCCGCCAATTTGAATTGGCTCAGTTGATGGAATTGGATGCTGAAACGCTGAAGCCGATTCAACAAGCCCGACAGAAAGGCATTGATCAAGTCATCGAATTGGCCGAACTTCTTCAGGCGATGATCGAAAACGAACAAATGCAAACGCTTCCGGTATTGGTTGAACAGTCTCAAGCTCTTCAACTGGCAACGGCTGAACTGGTAAATCAGACGGATCAATTGTTGG
Organism: Planctomycetota bacterium; assembly: GCA_039200505.1. Lineage (GTDB taxonomy): Bacteria > Planctomycetota > Planctomycetia > Pirellulales > Pirellulaceae > Mariniblastus. The sequence continues at coordinate 562 of JBCCSJ010000016.1, forward strand.
GAATACCGCCGGGAGATGGGGACGTTGAGAAAGATCTCCAAATCACCGTCACTTTAATCGAGCAACTACTCAATCGGTCAGCAGAACTTTTAAAAGAGATCAGCACCGGTCTGTCCCCGATTCAGATCAGCGTCGATGATGCGATGGTGACCGCGTTATTGTTACGATTTGATTTGATGAATCAGCGGGGCTTCCTGGCCGACGATTTACGGCAAATTAAACTGGCCGCCGATGATCTGAGATCAATCCTCAATTTGTCCGTCAGCCAACGGATCGGAACCGATTCGAGCCAGAACAATCCAGTCAACTTTGATTTTGAAGATAGCCAGACCGCCCTGCAAGTCACCTTTGATGCACCTTTGAATCGACAGGCTCAAAGGAATGCCTACCGAAATTCATTGATCAACTACCAAGCGGGAATTCGCGACTTGGGAGGTTTGGAGGATACGATTAAATTTTCGGTCAGAAACGATTTGCGAAATCTTGCCCTCGACCGGGAACAATACTTGATCGCCGTTGCCAGTGCTGCACTGGCTTTCGAACGAGTGGTGAGCACATCTCTAGAATTTAGATTGGGAACTGGAGGAGTTTCAGCTCGAGACTTCCTGGAAGCCCAGACAGCCTATACCGATGCTTTAAGTGCGGTTGCGTCACGACGCATTGACTACATCGTTGATCGCACCCAGCTATTCCTTGACATGGAATTGCTAACCGTAGATTCCAACGGATTCTGGGAACCACTTTACGAAGTGGATTTCCAACCCGATTCGTATTTTGAATTTCCGGATTGGGCAAGGCCGATTTACGGTGATTTGCCCTGTGTGAATTACTCCAATTGTGTTCGAGATCCGCTGAATGTTCCCGTTGGCCCGGCACTTAACCTGAAACCGATATCGGAACCAACAGAAACGAATGACAATCCTGATCCGTAAGCAACGCTTTTGGTGAATTACAAATTGTTGAACTATAAGTTGTTTTCATCCGAACCTTTTCGATTCTGCTTTCTCATGGGAGGATAGAAAAGGTGAGCCCATGTTCCAAATTAAGAAATACCCCCGCACCCAACATATAGAAGGGTCACGACTACAGCCGGGGGATGAGGACCTCGATTCGGTACCGTTTGCCCGATTGAAGGGTCGACATTTGGTGATCGAAGAAAAAGTCGATGGAGCCAACACGGGTATCAGCATGTCTGAGTCAGGGGAATTGCGTTTACAAAGCCGTGGCCATTACCTGGTTGGAGGTCGTCGCGAAAGGCATTTTTCACTCTTTAAACAGTGGGCGATGACGCAAGTAGAATCTTGGGAGCAAATCCTTGGTCAGCGTTACCTGATGTTTGGTGAGTGGCTATACGCCAAACACACCTTATTCTACGACCAGCTGCCACACTATTTTCAGGAGTTTGATATTCTCGATCGGCAAACAGGCCAATTTCTAAGCACCGAAAAAAGGCGACGAATGACTGGTGGCTTTCCTTTATATTCTGTTCGTGTGCTGCACGAAGGTCCCCTCGAACACGTCGACGAATTAAAAGATCTGATTGGACCATCCGCCTTTCAGAGCGATCACTTTTTGGAAAAACTTCGTGAACATGTGGTTGAAAACGGTTTGGATCTAGACAAAGTAATGCACCAAACTGACGTTTCCGGATTGATGGAAGGACTTTACATCAAAGTCGAAGAGGACGGAGTCGTCAAAGAGCGTTACAAATTTGTCCGACACGATTTTCTTACTTCCCTGGCTGCCGATGCAAGTCACTGGATGAATCGCCCAATCATTCCTAACCAGTTAACACCTGGTGCAGATATTTTTGGCAGAACCGATGTTTCACGATCCTAAAAACTGGGACTGCCAATGGAAGATGATCGGATGCCCGGAGCCTCCCGACTGGAAATTGGATTGGAAACTGATTGATTCTTCGGTCCCCGGTTTAAAAGCGCTCGAAGCGTGTCCCCAAGATCCGATTTGGCATGCCGAAGGAAATGTCTTGATCCATACCCGAATGGTATGCGAGCAATTGACTGCGAATCCTGCTTGGCGCAAACTGAACCCGACCCCTCGGTCAATTCTTTTTGCAGCGGCTCTGTTTCACGACATTTGCAAGCCGGAGGTGACCCAAACGATCGACGGTCGGATCAAGGCTCCCAAGCATGCGGCCAAAGGTGCTCGCAAAGCACGCAAGATGCTTTACCAAAAACTTCTCCCCTCGGTGAATAAAAGTCACTTTCTCGTCCGTGAACAGATCGCCGACCTTGTACTACATCACGGGTTGCCACTTCACGATTTCGAACTGACAAGACCTGAATTAAAATTGATCCGAATAAGCCAATATTGTCGGCTCGATTGGGTCGCGATGCTTTCCGAAGCCGATGTTCGTGGACGAATTTGTGATGATAAGACTGGACTCTTAGATCGAATTGAACTGTTTCGTGAGTTTTGCAAGGAACAAAAATGCTTTTACGGTCCTCGATCTTTTGCGGATCACCACACGCGATTTGCGTACCTAAATCAAAAATGGAATGATCCAAATTCGAAGGCATACAACGGTTCCCGTAGCCGGGTTACGCTGATGTCTGGTTTACCAGGGTCGGGCAAGGACTCGTGGATTCGGCAGAACCTTCCCGATAGCCCCGTTATTTCATTAGATGCGATTCGCAGACAACTGAAAATCAGGCCTACAGCGAACCAAGGAGTCGTGATTTCAAAAGCCAAAGAAAAAGCACTTCAGTTATTGAGGTCAGGCCGATCATTCGTCTGGAATGCAACGAACTCGACTCGCCTGATGCGCAAGAGGCTGATAGGACTTTTCTCAGACTATCAAGCAGAAGTTCACATTCAATACGTTGAACCCTCCTGGGAGAATCTGATTCTACAAAACCGAACTCGAACTCATGCTGTGCCGGCCAAGGCAATAGACAATTTGACCGCCAAACTGGAACCTCCCAAACCGAACGAAGCGACTAAAGTCTCTTATTGGATCGGTCCCTAACTTAGTCGACGCAGCGGCGTGAATCCGGTACTCGATTGTGGTACCCTAAAGTCAACCGATTTCTAATTTTTAGAAAGTTGCCGTTTTTTCTTGGTGACATAATCGTCAGAGCGGGGGATCCTACATGCGCTATCTATCCAGAATTGCAATCGTCATCTTTCTATTTTCCCAGACTGCGATCGGTTTTCATGATTCGGATTCATCAGGTGATTCGAATCAAGGTTCGCCCAATATCGTCTTTATTCTTGCCGACGACTTAGGGTATGGGGAATTGGGATGTTACGGGCAAGAAAAGATCAAGACCCCGAATATTGATCGATTGGCCAGCCAGGGCATGCGATTCCTTCAGCACTATACTGGGGCTCCCGTTTGTGCGCCCGCTCGATGTACTTTGATGACCGGACAGCACCTCGGACACGCTGAAATCCGAGGCAACCGCGATTCAGGCAATGGTCGGATCTTTCCGGGCCAGTGGCCAATCACTGACGAAATTGTGACGATCGCGGAAGTCTTGAAACAGTCTGGGTACTCGACGGGCGCCTTCGGAAAATGGGGACTTGGACCGTCCAATACGTCCGGGTCTCCGATAAAGCAGGGATTTGACAGGTATTATGGCTACAACTGCCAGAGAAATGCCCATAGCTATTTTCCACCCTTTCTTGACAGCGATGAAAAAGAGGTACGAATCAACTCGTTTCCGATCCCGGGCCATTTTCGACAGCCAAAAGGAGAGGTATTGGCCGACACTTTTCGGGACAAAAATTACGCGCCCGATCTTATTTTAAAAGAAGCCCTAAAATTTATTGACAAACCAAAAGCGTCGCCGTTCTTTTTGTACCTTCCGTTTGTCGAACCCCACGTTGCTATGCAGCCACCCCAACAGTGGCTTGATCAATATCCGATCCAGTGGGACGAAGAACATGGTGCTTACCGTGGCCAAAACGGCTATCTGCCGCATCCTCGGCCCCGCGCCGCATACGCATCTATGATTTCCGATCTGGATGAACATGTTGGTTCCATTCTCGAAAGACTGAAAGACCGAGGTCTCTACGACAACACTATCGTTATATTCACATCTGACAACGGCCCGACGCATCCAAGTCGTGATCCCAATTTCCATGTTGGAGGAGCCGCTTGTACTTTTTTCAATTCGACCGGGGGATTGCGGGGATACAAAGGAAGTTGCTACGAAGGTGGAATTCGCGTTCCCTGCGTCGTCCGCTGGCCTGGTACTATCGCGGCCGAAACGACTTGCAACGTGCCAACTTACTTTCCCGATTGGTTTCCAACTTTGGCTTCGATTTCAGGAAGTCCGATGCCACGGAATCAACTTCTCGATGGTGAAAATTTGCAACCGTGGCTACAGGGAGATAAACAACGCCTACGTCAATCACCTCTAATTTGGGAATTTAGTGGATACGGGGGAATCGCAGCGATCCGCAAGGACCAGTGGAAGGCAATTCGACGGGATTTGAAAAGGGGTAAACAACCTAAAGCTTGGGAGTTATACAATATTCAATCCGATCCCAATGAAACCACCGACTTGGCATCTCAGCATCCTGAAAAAGTCCGGCAGCTTGAAACGCTATTTTTGAATTCAAGAACTTCCGAGCCGGATTTCCCTATCCCGTTGCTGGACCGAAACTAACAAAGATCAGTGTCAACAATTTAATGTCCATAGCGGGACACGCTCAAAAGCAGCCACCGTTGGTAGTACCCAATGCAGACGGATCTAGCCGGAAAGCCCTGCCCGTGCCGACTCGATAAAAGTCGAAAGGAACCGGCGATAGCTGGAAATTTCCTGTTCCAATCGTCAACTGAGAGGTTATCGGCACCTCTAATGCACTTGAAAAACGCCTTAGAAAACCGGGTAAAAGCTGAACTTGCCGAGGATCTCGAAGCTACCTAAACTTCCGACCAAACGGCTTGGATTCTCGGCATGATTGATCATTATCAAAACCTGTTTCGGTTCGCTGCCCTCTGCATCATTTGCATTGGAACGGGCATTCCCGGGGAAGTGTTGGCCCAGGAGGGCGGGTATTCGCCTTCCTACTTTCGAACAGCCGATGAGATTCCGGTTTTATCAACCGATCAGGCCGAACTAATCTCCAGCCTGCCCATGACAACCAGCGAATTGAAGCATATTTATTTTCGGGCACCCAAAATTGATCACTCATCTTCAAAACTTGAGCCTTCTACTTTATTGAAACTAAGAAAGAAAAACCCTACTCGGGCAAGACAAATCAGTTTTCATCAAATTGGTAACCTGACCAATCAAAGGCTGCATCAAGATCATCAAGTGATGCAAACTCAGTTCTTGGGTTGGCTAAACGAAGACGCATCACCTGAAGATAAATCAGAACCTGTATCGGCCACTAAATCTACATCGGCTTCCCCTGTTATTGCGAAGGCAAAGTCAACCACGTCGCTCTTTGATGTTACGCCCGACGAACTTGATGAGCGGATCCAGGAGCAGAAAAAATTAATTAACGGAAACGAGTCGTTGGATGAAGCGACAAAAACCGATCAGCTGGAACAGCTCAACTCGGCCAGCATTTCTGTGCAAAAAGCTAGGAACTTCATTGCCCTTAGCGAAAAATTGAAAGCTGAGATTGAAACTTTCAACCAAAGCATCAAGGAAAATGCTGACGATAGCAACACCGAGGTAGCAGAACACGAACCTAATAAACCCGATAAATCACTGAAGTCAGCTGACCTCCAGGCCCAACTGGAAGACAAACAAGAGAAAGTTAGCGAAAAGAAAAAGGCGCTCGAAGAAGAACAGGACAAAACGGAACAAAAAGAAACACGTGCAACGCAGCTTCCTGGTCTCCAAACCACGGCCGAAGAAGCATTGAGAAAAAACGAAGAAGAATTCAAAAAGCTGGCGGGTAACCCGGATGACATATCAAAAACATTATCCACACTAGCGCTAGAATCCCAAAAACTGGCAATCGAAAAAGAACTGGAAGCTTTAGAAGATGAGCTGAAGTGGCAAGAGCTGTTTGACAAAGTGAGCCCACGAAGACGGAATGAAATTTTCACAGAACTGGTTCGGCTGGAAAAAGAGGTCGAACTGTGGGAGTCCGCCTTCAATGAAGCTCGTGAAAAGGAAGTCGCCGAAGAACAAAGGAATGCGGAATTGCTGGCACGCGACCAAGCGATCAAAGAAGATCCTGACCTGGACGAGATGGCAACTCGTAACAAAGAACTGGCTGATCTACGGGTCGAGTTGACCAACCAACTTAAACAGCAACGCGAGAAACTGAAGCAGACCAAAGACAGAAAAGATGAAATCAAAGATAGAGCCGATCAGCTTCAGCAGAAAATTGAAAAAGGCCTGACTCCCGCCAGCGGAGTGCTACTGACTGAATATCGGCAAAGCTTGATTCAGCCCGACCAAAGCCGAATGAAGATTTCCGAACTTACAGACGAAATCAAGACCGTTCGACAACAGCGAAGCCTTCTTACCGACGAACAAAAACAGCTCATCGCTGATGATGCCATCGAGGACTTGTATCAGTTGCGAAAACGAACAACCTCTATTGATAAATTCAAGGCGCTGGTCACCGATTTGAATCGCTCCCGAACGGAATACCTTGGCTGGTTGATCAAAGACTATCGAGATTACCGCGATCTATTGATTGAGCTGTCCAATGAACATGCCAAGCTAATCACTTCAATTCAGGAATCAAAAGCTTACATCGACAAAAACGCACTTTGGATTCAGAGTTCCGACCCGGCTAAATGGTCAGATTTCGGGGAATCGGTAGAAGGAATTCACGCACTGCTTCAACCGAAAGGCTGGCAAGATCTTTCCAACATCGTCGTTTCCAAGCTTTCGAAAAAACCTTACGAAATCGTGATTGGATTGATTCTGTTAGCCGGCATTTTTTTAGCAAGCTATCGCCTAAGGGACCCCCGTGACTGAACGAGAGCAAAAAGCTGAAACAACGGAAGAGGTCGAAGAAGTCAATGAGGTCGTGGAACTCGTTGAACAGATCGAAGAATCGGACCAAAGCGATTCCGGCCCTAACCGGGAACTGCTGCGACACATCGAGACTTATTCCAAGTACACACCTGTTTTAAAAAGTCTCGGTCGTGCGATCACCCGAGCGATGATTCTTCCGCTAATTATCATTTACCTGCTTTATGAACTCTGGCCTGCGTTTGATTTGAGCAAGTTGTCTGGGTCAATTTTTCATAGTCTTCAAGCCCTTTGGGTTCCGCTTTTTGCAACCCAATTCATTTCGTTTGGGCTCGAAAGAAGAGGTTTGGCCGAAAAATATTTTGCTTGGTCATCTCTCCTTTGCGACGGTTTGCGAAAATCGATCCGAGCCATTTTGTGGGCATGGCTACCACTAAGGTTCGCATATATTGCTCTAGAAACCTTTTCCGAAGGTGCCTGGAACGAAACCTTGGGACGTCAGCTGTTCGTTTTGGCGATGTTGATCATGGCGGTCGCAACGTTTCGATCCGCTAAAACGTTGAATCGGTGGCTGGAAAGCTATAACGCAAGGTTCAAATCGCTTCGCAAAATTCTGCTGTTGTTTGTCCCTGTGATTCCACTGGTGATCGCCGGACTGTCGCTAACGGGATACCATTTTGCCGCCATTGAAATGAGCGAGCGAGCGTTTTCGACATTTCTGTTCGTCGTGAGTGTCGCAATGGCTGGTGGTTTGATCAGTCGTCTACTTTTAACTGCTCAGTTCGGGATCAAATTGCGGCAACTCGACCGCGATGAGGATGGCGAAATCGATAATGACGCGTCGATTGATATTCGCGAGATTTCTGCCCAAGTCAATCGATTGTTGCAAGCCACCGCGCTTGTAATCGTTGTCGTCTTCAGCTGGCAACTTTGGTCCAATGTGTTGCCTGCCGCTAACATCCTCGACGAGATACAACTTTGGCCATCCACAACCGGCGTTGTAGATGGAGTCAAACAGTGGATCTCCCTGCGATTGCTGCTAATGGCACTTGGAGTGGCAGCTATCACGCTGGTTCTCAGTCGCAACCTTCCAGGTTTGCTGGAAATTACCATTCTCGACCGCCTTCCCTTGGATCGCGGAGGTCGCTATGCGATTTCGTTTGTCGTCAAGTATTTGGTCGGCATCGCAGGAGTGATTCTCGCTTTCCGAATTATTGGATTTGCCTGGTCCAATGTTCAATGGATGGCAGGAGCTTTAATGTTGGGGCTTGGATTTGGACTGCAAGAAATTTTTGCCAACATCGTTTCGGGACTGATTATTTTGATCGAACGTCCGGTTCGAGTTGGCGATGTGATTACGATCAACGATGTGACCGGTACCGTCATGCGAGTTCAATTACGCGCAACGACGATCAAAGACCTCGACTTTCGCGAATTGATTGTCCCTAACAAAACATTTATCACCGAAGACGTGATGAATTGGACGTTGACAGATCGAAGATCGCGTGTCGTCCACAAAGTTGGTGTGGCCTACGGATCCAATACACGTTTGGTCCAGGATTCTCTATTGAAGGTTGCGCGTCGCCACCCGCTGGTCCAAGTCGAACCTCCTCCCAGTGTATTTTTCAAAAGTTTTGGCGACAGTTGCCTTGATTTTGAACTTTTGGTCTTCATCCCTACTCGGGAGGTCTACCCGAAAGTTCAACACGAATTGAACATGGCGATCGAAGCTGAATTCCGGGCCAGAGGAATTGAAATCGCATTCCCGCAGCAAGATATTCACATCAAAAACTTGCACGAATTTCCGGTAGCTAAACGCGACGCGGCATAAAATATGACGTTCCCGAAATCCAAACGAAAGCGTTATATCGTTGACCAACTACCTTATACCGCATGTATTACAGAGCATGGGATAAGCGAAGATGGAGGAATCCAATTAGGTGTCGCCATAAAAGCCGACTATGGCTTGAGATCTCTATGTTTGATTCGCGGAACGGTAAACCGAAGTTATTGGATGGACTATCCTGATTTCGATCCAAACAAGTCATTTTCAATCACCCCTCGTGTTGTTTGCGACTTAATTAGGTTTGCCATTGCTAATGTCTGGTCGCCAGCCACCAGCAAGTCCCAAATGGAATTTCGTGTTGATAATCAAAAACTATCTTCTATCATCCAATCAGACGGAAGCGGAAGCGATTAAAAGGCAAGCCACATGGAGCAGGATGAAATCCGATTAGCATTGATCGATGCAGGGCTTTCCCGAGTCGCTGATGAATTGACTGAATTAGCTGAAAATTGTATCGGGATCCAATCGATCGCGGCAAAAGATAGCGATACTCCGATCGGGGCTTCCAAGTTTGGAGGGCGACCGGACATGCCGAGCGGTGCGTCATGGCCAACTTGGAATGGCCAACCGTTGGCGTTTCTTTGCCAGATCAATTTGGCGGCAGTGAATCCCATGGATGATGACCAACTCCTTCCGTCGGACGGTTTACTGCTGTTCTTTTACGTTGCCGATCAATCAACTTGGGGCTTCGATCCCAAAGACCGTGGAAGTTGGTCGGTTCAATACTTTCCGGACACCGAACTCGTTCGAACAGAATGGCCAGACGAACTTGATGAAGAATCTTATTATCCTGCCTGTAGCCTGGATTTTGGAATCGGAGTGACTTTGCCCGGCTGGGAAACGGACGAATTAGATCAACTTAACTTGTCAGACGAAGAACAGGATCAATATTTTGAGTTCACCGAATTTGAACACCATCTGCTCGGACATCCGCAGGAAATTCAAGGAGCCATGCAACTTGAATGTCAACTCGTGTCGAACGGACTTTATTGTGGCGACGCGTCTGGATACAACGACCCCCGAGCGGAAGAATTGAAATCGGGTGAATCCGATTGGAGGCTACTACTGCAACTCGATAGCGACGACCATGCCGATTGGATGTGGGGAGATTGCGGTCGCCTTTATTTTTGGATCACATCAGAAGATCTTGAGTCTCAAAATTTTTCAAACTGCTGGATGATACTGCAGTGCGGATAACGACGAGAATAAACTAGGTGTATCATTTATTCAATTGGGACACGTATGTTGCTTCAGATCTGGTTGAATTTAAACCAGAGCATCCTTTGGATAAAGCCAAGTTAGACAAAGCTCAGGCCAACGGCGATTACGTGATACCACCGATTCGAAGTTTTCTATTGGTTTGTGTTGGTTTTCTAGCCATTTTTGTATTTTCTAAATTGGATGGCCACAGATTGGCTTGGATCGACTCAGTTCAGATTTGGCGGTATCTGTCTATTGAGTTTTACTACCTGACCACGGCAACCTACTTTGCGACTGCGACATCGGCACCGACTATAAGTTTGATCGTTGATTACCGACGATCAAGTAATCCTCCATATTTGACAACAATCGCAGCTCTTTTTGCTTTAATCCTGTTTTCAATTTTCAGTTGCTTGCCACAGGTTCAATGATTGGCTAATTTCGGTTCGATCATATCAATGCGTTAATCAAAACTCCATATTCTCAATAGTCTGATTTCAATTGAGATGCAATATTAAGTTATATAAAAACAAACCTATCAAGAACCACAAGCTCGCACAAAAGGTCAGGCAATGTCTGACTTTTCACTCGCTTTTCCGCACGAACAACAATTTTTAAAAAAACGAGGAAACGTGTTATGGTTCCAAGAGCCGGACGCTATCGCGTAACGATTGATGTTGCAGCGTGGTTTTCCAACCGGATCATCTTTCGATTTGGTACTCGTCAATTTTGCGGTACAACGTAGCTCGACTGATGCCCAATAATCCTGCCGCTTTAGGAACACTGTTCGAAGTTCTTTTTAAAGCATCTTTGATAAGCTTTTGTTCCCAGTGATCAATACGTAGAGTTTCCAACTCATCACCATCGTGGTCGCGAATCCCAAGATCACCAACCTGAATTTCGTTCCCTTCAGCCATCACAACCGCGCTATCGATCACGTTTCTTAATTGTCGAACATTGCCTGGCCATTGATAACCCATCAGCTTTTCATTGGCCTTCTTGGAAAGCTTCATTTCAGGTTTCCCGTTCTGTTGCTTGAAGTGAACCAAAAAGTGATCGATCAGCATCTGAATGTCAGAATCACGCTCTCGCAACGGCGGGATGAATAGCTCGTAGACTCCAAGCCGATAATAGAGGTCTTCGCGAAATTTTTTCTCTTTGACAAACTCTTTCAAATCTCGATTGGTCGCGCAAATCACCCTGACATCTACTTTGACTTCTTCAGTTCCGCCAACAGGTAAAAAGGGATGGCCCTCGAGCGTACGTAATAGTTTCGCTTGTCCTTCCAGTGTCAGTTCACCGATTTCATCTAAAAACAGTGTGCCCAAATCCGCCTGTTGGAACCAACCAATATGATCGCGATCGGCACTGGTGAAGGCACCTTTTTTATGCCCAAACAATTGGCTTTCCATGAGATCCCTGGGAATGGCTGCGCAATTGACGCACAACATTGGCCGATCCGATCGAGGGCTGGCACGGTGAATGGCCCGTGCCACCAGTTCTTTACCGGCGCCACTTTCACCTCGAATCAAAACGCAACCGGCCGCCTTGGCGACTCGACCAATTTTCGATTTGAGTTCCAGCATTCCATCACATTCCCCTTTTAACTCGTCGGTCTCAGCCGTTTTTTCCATCAGCCGCGAATGTTCCGCTTCGAGCGAACTGATTTTGTTGGCTCGGGTGAGCGACCTTTCCATGATATTGGACATAGCACATGCCAACTGGAAATGAGAATTGTGAAAAGGAGATTCGTTGCGATAAAGATGGATCGCCCCTTTGACGATATCGTCACTAATTAACGGAACGCAGATCGAATCCGCCCGCTTTTCGGCGGTATCATGCTCTAAACGGATCGCGTGTTTTTCTCTTACTACTTTCTTCGTCAACTCAGGATCGAGTTCCAATTTTTGAAATTCGTGATCGGGATAGACAACTTTGGGAGAAAGTTCGCCATCTTCGTTGAGCCAAAGGAATCCTGCCACGGAAGCTTTGGTGCGTTCAAAGAGTCGCTTGGTACAGACGTCCATTACTTTTTCAGGATTGTCTATCGAAAGAAGCTTGACGCTTAACTGAAAAAGAAAAAAGAAATCTTGCCCCCAGTAATGCCCCTTCAGAAAATCGAGCGTATACTGGCCCGTTTCCTTGGGGTTCATTGATTTGTCAATAACGATGGTTTGGCTACCAGTGGACCGATCTTCGGACACAGCTTCGGAAGTAACTTTTTCGCGTCGGGAAGATGTGTTGTCGACGATCTGTTGCGCAAAAACCAGGTTGCTTGACCCGATTCTTACTTCCGTTCCGTCGACCAATCTCGCTTCGTCGATTGCCTGCCCGTTTACGTAAGTTCCATTGCTACTTCGATTGTCGCGTACCCACCAACCATCTTCATTAAAAAAGATTTCCGCATGGACTCGGGAACATTGAGGGTCATTTAAAACCACCCGGCACTGCCAATCGCGACCGAGCAGGTTTTTTTCTTCCTTAGACAGCTCAAAACGGGCACCGGCATTCTGGCCGGCATTCATCATCAAAAAGGCAGGAGCAGAAATGTTAGTGGCTCAACAAGTAAATCAAGAAACGTAAAAATTCATTCAATCGTTCCGCGAAGTGAACGATATCGCGGCATTATAGTTCAGCTAATCAGAATCGTCGATCAACGGAGAATGGTTTGTTGGGCTACGTTGCCAAAATTATCTCGTAAATTTCAATCCGACAGCAACTGTTAATCATGCTGATGCGAATCCAATGATCTGAGCCGCAGAAGTGACCGTTTGCAAAAGAGTGTTGTGGATTGATTACAAAGAATCAATATTCGCAAATCCAGGAAGTAGGAACCCACGTATGACTTTACGTAACAAAATACCGCTATTGCCTCCGGTTTGATCAGATCTTACGATTCCTCATCGAATCCTGTTAAACTACGTGAGATAAGACAATTTGAACGGTCGTCGGTTTGCGGCCTTATTTGATAAGTGAGGAAAATATGAAATCCGTCCCCGCCATTTCGACTCGCTGGGTCCACCCCACTGTCACCTCCATCTTCGCCTGCACCTTCACGCTGCTGATTTTCACACTCTCGGCGTCCAGCTTTGGTCAGGAAAAATTCAAAGCCAACCAATATGAGAAAACAGCCTCTCAGATGGTGGCAATCTTGATGCAGGAACATCATCTATCCAGCCGGGCATTGGACGATACGATTTCGACACGAGCTTTCAAAAAGTTTATTGAAGGGCTCGATCCTCTCAAAGCCTATTTCATGCAAAGTGACATCAATAGCTTCAACCGATTCAAATCTACTTTTGATGATCAGCTGAAACGTGGAGACTTTTCAACAGCGTTTGCCATCTTTGAAAAATTCCTCCAACGGGTTGATCAGAAGACTGAATTAGCGATCAAAATGGTCGACGTTGACCACGACTATTCGGTGGACGAAGAATTGGTTACTGACACCGATTTGATGCAATACGCCAGCACCGATCAAGAGTCTGAAGAACTTTGGAGAAAAAGAATTAAGTACAGCCTATTGGTTGCTAAAGGGGACAAGGCGGAAAAGGAAACCAAGAACTCTGACGGAGAGCCAAAAAAGAAAGCGGTCGACCCCAATGAAATGCTTCGTAAGCGATATAGCTCTTTCGCTCGACGCATGCATCAAATGGATAGCGAAGAAGTAGTTGAGCGATACATTTCAGCCGTCACGCACAGCTTCGATCCACATACGACTTACATGTCGGCTGGAAGTTTCGAAAACTTTTTGATCCAGATGAGCCTCGAATTGGAAGGCATCGGGGCGACGCTTCAAGGATCTGATGAAGGCTACACCGTGATCAAGAGTATCGTTCCTGGCGGAGCTGCGGCGACCCAAGGCGGCCTGAAAGTCGAAGATAAAATCGTAGCGGTCGGCCAGGGGGAAGATGACGGGTCAAAAACGGATCGCGAACTGTTCCAAAAACACGGAAGCGAACTCGTCGACGTCACCGGAATGAAATTGGATGACGTGGTTGGCATGATTCGCGGTAAAGCAGGCACCATGGTCCGATTGAATGTGCTGTCCGAAGCCGACAGCGAATTACATGTCGTCAAAATTGTGCGTGAAAAAATCCAACTCGAAGACAGCGCCGCTCACGGTCAAATTTTTGAAGAAGGCACTAAGCCAGATGGGACACCCAACAAAATTGGCGTGATTGAACTCCCAAGCTTTTATTCTTCAATGGAAGCCAAGGGGAATGACAAAGGCAGAAGCAGCACGACCGACGTTCTGAAAATTTTAAACGAATTCAACGATAAGGACGTCGATGCTCTGATCCTTGACCTTCGAGCCAACGGCGGAGGAAGCCTCAAAGAGGCGATTGACTGTACAGGACTTTTTATCGATCTTGGCCCTGTGGTACAAGTCAAAGATCCTTACGGTGAAATCGACGAATTAAACGACGAAAACAGCGGTATGGCTTGGGAGAAACCTCTGGTCGTTCTCATCAGTAAATTCAGTGCCAGTGCCAGCGAAATCCTTGCAGGTGCAGTCCAAGACTACAATCGAGGGCTCGTTGTGGGTGACACCGCCTCGCACGGAAAAGGGACCGTTCAAAGCATGATGAACATCAGCCAAATGGTTTATCGTGTCCGAAACCCGCCCAATCACATGGGTGCATTGAAAATCACCACCCAGCAATTTTATCGCCCCAACGGAGATAGCACCCAAAAACGTGGGGTGCTTTCCGACATCATTCTCCCGTCCATTACCGACAAAATGGATGTAAGCGAATCGGATCTCGATTTCCCAGTCGAATTTGACCGGGTTCCGAAGGCGAACTATTCCAGTTATGGCTTCACCAGTCCAGATTTCATCCAGAAACTCGGAAAGCTTTCTCAGGATCGACTTGCCAAATCAGAAAAGTTCAAAACTGAGATTGGTAAAATCGAAAAATATGTCGAGCAGAAAAACCTGAAAGCAGTTTCGCTTAATGAAGAAAAGTTTATGGCTCGTCGTCGCGAACTCAATGCGGAAAAAGAAGACGAAAAAACTTTCGAAGATCAAATGCTTCCCAGCAAAGAGATCAAGCGGAATTACTATCTCGACGAAGTGATTCAGATCACGATCGATTACGTCAAGATGTTGGGGCAAAACGGTTGATTCAACCTGTATGAATTTGGAACCGACGAGAATGGCTCGCGTATGATGCCAAAGTTAGACCAATTCGATTTGTAGACCGTCATAACCGACCGCTACACCATCTGGCAGGTATTTGTTGACGCGATCGTAATCGACGTTGCACGACATGTGCGTCAAGTAGGTTTGGCCAACGTTCAGTTTTTGAGCAACCTCAATGGCCTGATCGATCGTGAAATGAGTGACATGAGGTTCGGGTCGAAGCGCATCCAAAATCAGCGTTTCGACTCCTTCCAGGAGCCGCCAACTTGACGGTGGGATCTCACTGACATCGGTGCAGTAGGCGACATTTCCGACTCGAAACCCCAGGACATCGAACTTGGGGCCATGTTTAAGCGGAATCGGAATGATCTTCGCGCCCAGGATCTCAATCGGATCGTCGTTGATCAAGTTCAGTTCAACATCAGGCGCGGCTCCTCGATGAGTTTTAGGACCTTTATCGAAAGCGTAGTCAAACGCAGTTTTCAGTCTTTTTTCGACAGCCTTGCGACAGTAAATGGGGACAGGCCCTCCAAGATAAAACTGAAACAGGCGTAAGTCGTCAAAGCCCATAACGTGATCGGTATGTTCGTGCGTATAAATGACGGCGTGTACAATTCCGATTCCTTCGCGAATCAACTGCGTTCTCAGGTCGGGAGAAGTATCAATCAAAAGATTCCCCTCCGGTAGGCCAACAATCGCACTGGCTCTGGTTCGTTGATTACGCGGATGCCCCCCCTGACAGACATCGCAGCCGCACCCGATAGCGGGGACTCCGACTGACGTTCCACACCCTAAAAGGATTAGCTTTCCTTGAAAGTCTTTGGTTTTCGGTTTCTTACCTGCCAATTCCGCTACTGCTTTCGTTGGATAAATAACTCAATGATTTGGCGTATCAACAAGTCATTGTTGGATCAATCAAAGACTTTAAGGACTCGACATGAATTAAGTTACCGGCTAACGTCACTGAAAATTCGATTTTTTTGTGGGTTATTCACTAAGCAAGCCGGTAAATAGATGTTTCGCGAGCACTAAGGATCTTATTTTTTCGTAATGGTTATTGATCTGCCAAGGTCGTCCCAGGCGACAATTCAAAATTCTGTCAGATTCGTTGATTCTGGAAACCTCAAAATGGCTTGCCACTCGATAACGGCATGCAAATTGCCCTATTTGAGTCGACTTTCAAAACATGATGATTGCGACTGCCAAAAAGGTCGTCCCAGGTTGGTGCCCTCCCTTAGCGGGCTGAGTGTCAATCTCCGTTGACCGGCCATCGACCCCGCTATACCCTGTTATTGATAGATAACGGGCGAAATTTAGGCCAAGCCGCGCGGTTTTCATCCGAAAGTCAGGGCTGGAATCCCAGTTTCCTGCCACCTGACAATTTTACCTCCACCCTAAAATCCCGATTTATGGCGTCGGGAAAATCGGAACCCAATCATGGAACAACTGGAAAGACTTTGGGACGCATTCACTCACTTTATGAGTGGGTTTGTTTCCAGCTTCGAAAAATTGGTGACGGGATTGTTTGGATCTTCCAATGCCCGATACATCAAAAAGCTGCAATCCAAGGTGGATGCCATCGCAGCCCTCGAATCTCGATACGAGGCGATGTCGGACGAAGAACTCCAAAAACAGACCGAGCAATTTAAAAAACGGCTGCGCGGTGGGGAAACGACTGACGACATCATCATCGAAGCATTCGCAGTCTGTCGTGAAGGTGGGAAGCGTTTTTTGGGGATGCGACACTACGATGTTCAACTGATTGGTGGCATGGTGCTCCATTCCGGTGCCGTTGCCGAAATGGTGACCGGGGAAGGAAAAACACTTGTTGCGACATTACCTGCGTATCTCAATGCGCTTGAAGGCCGAGGGGTTCATGTCGTCACGGTGAACGATTACCTGGCTCGCCGAGACATGGAATGGATGGCACCGTTATATATGGGGCTGGGACTGACCGTCGGTGCGATCCAAAGCAACATGCCAGTGAGAGATCGGCAAGAAGCGTACGCTCGAGACATCACATACGGGACCAACAACGAATTCGGATTCGATTACCTTCGCGATAACATGCGCCCGGCCGCGCGGGACGATCACAACTTCCCCAAACGGTATCAACAGTCCCAGGGTCCGCTCGCGTTCGCGATCATCGACGAAGTCGATAACATCCTAATTGACGAAGCTCGAACTCCGCTAATCATTTCGGGGCCCGCCCATCAAAATCCAGCTCGCTATGCCGAGGCCAATAAAATAGCAACTCAATTGACCGAAGGGGTGCACTATCAGGTCAACGAAAAAGATCATACGGCAACGCTGACTGACGAAGGAGTGCGTTACGCCGAAAAATTGGCTGGTGTCGAAAGCTTTTACACCGCGGGCAACATGGATTGGCCGCACATGATCGACAACGCCCTCAAAGCTCACGGGCTGTACAAGAAAGATGTTAATTACGTTGTCAAAGATGGCGAAATCGTGATCGTCGATGAGTTTACCGGTCGTTTGATGGAAGGACGCCAATGGAGCGACGGTCTTCATCAGGCTGTTGAAGCGAAAGAAGGCGTCAAGATCAAGGACGAAACGCAGACTCTTGCCACAATCACGCTTCAAAATTATTTCAAGCTATATCACAAGATTTGTGGGATGACCGGTACCGCAATGACGGAAGCCGAAGAATTTCACAAAATCTACGAACTGGATGTGGTGGCCATCCCAACCAACCGGATTCTGCAACGGATCGCTCACCCTGACACCATTTACAGTAGTGAAAAATTCAAGTGGGGCGCGATCGCCGAGGAAGTCGAAAACTACAACCAATGGGATATGGTTTTCTTAAGAAACGGCGACTACTACGTCGGAAAAATAAAATCCGAATCCGACACCGAAGTTGTTATCGCGGACAAGGCAGACGGGAAGCAGTACACGATTCCCCGCAGCAAAATCGAGAAAGTTCAACCTAAAGGCCGCCCGATCCTTGTCGGTACGGTATCAATTGAAAAAAGTGAGATCATTTCGCGAGCTTTAGAACGCCGCGGAATCAAACACGAAGTTCTCAACGCCAAGAATCACAAACGAGAAGCCGAAATCGTCGCCCAGGCAGGACGCTTAGGTGCCGTCACAATTGCCACCAATATGGCGGGACGAGGTACCGACATTATCCTCGGCGGAAACCCTGAAACGATGGCTTGGGCTCGCCTGCAAGACAAGTATTCCACCCGACTCGACGTCCCTTTGGAAGAGTGGGACGGCCTCGTTGAATCGATCGACAACGAACACAACATGTCCGAGATGGGCGAAGAGGTAAAAGCCATCGGGGGCCTACATGTGATCGGGACCGAACGGCACGATGCTCGACGAATCGACCTTCAACTTCGCGGTCGTTGCGGTCGTCAGGGGGACCCGGGAAGTAGCCGATTCTTCTTAAGTCTCGATGATGACTTGATGCGAATTTTTGCTGGACCATTCGTGAAACGTGTGCTGGAAATGGGCGGCTTTAAAGACGACGTTCCGATCGAAAGCCGAATGGTTTCGAGACGAATTGATGCGGCCCAGAAAAAACGAGAAGAGTACAACTTCGAAATTCGAAAAAGCCTCCTTGAATACGACGAGGTGATGGATGAACAACGAAAACGAGTCTATACATTCCGACAAAGAATTCTTGACGGAGTCAGTTGTCGTGAAATTGTGCAGGACATGATCCGGGATCAAATTGATTCCAACCTGGCAACTTTTCTTGACGATCAATTTGGTGCTGAAACGTTTGCTAGTTACGCCGGAAAGATCATGACGGTCGATCTGGATCCTCGGCTGTTCCGGAAAGTTTCGGGGGAAGAAGCCGTTAAGATTTGCCTTGATGAAGCAGAACGGCAGGCCGAAAGCGATATTATTTCGCAAATCGATGTTCATCTTTCTGAATCGGAAGAAGAAGAAGATTGGAATTGGGCAGCTCTAGCCCATTTCGCGAATTCTCGGTGGCAACTAGGTGTCCGCGACCGCGATCTCAAGGCGGCAGGTCGGGACCGCGTCGATGAATTTCTTGTCAACAAAGCTCGTGACTCGATCCGAAGGGTCAAAATTGAAGGCGCCGACCAAATGCTGGCCGAGGACTTCGGCATTGAAACGGCAACGCGGTGGATTCAGGCCAAGTTCGGAATCGAAGTGAAGCCCGACGAGTTTCGCGACCAGGAATTCGACTACTGCGTTGATCTGGTGGCTGAACGAGCAGTCGAAAAATATGACGAAAAAGAAGCCGTCTATCCAGTGATGGCTGGGCTTTATCAATTCGAAATGCCTGCCTCTGGTGGAGCACAGGGCAGACTGGACCGGGAGGGTTTGGTTCAGTGGGCCAGCAGAAGATTCGAATCTGAAATCAGCATTGACGACCTGAAGAATAAACAAAGGGAAGAAATTCGTGAATTATTGATCGGAAAAAGCCGCGGTACACAGACCAAGGCCCAAACGGCGATTGAGTCTTTGCACGATCAACTTACCAATATCTCTCGAACTGGCGGCATTCCACTTTCAGGAGCCAATGGAGAAGCCAAAAAGCTGACCGATTGGTTCAAAGAGACTCTCGACTACGAACTGCCGATGGATAAGGTCGAATCGTTGGGGCAGGATGAACTGGAACAAACCCTCGAAGCGATCGTCGAAAATCACTACCATCCGGAAATCCGTCGCATGGAGCGGATGGTCCTGCTTGAAATCGTAGACTCCGGATGGAAAGATCACCTGCTTGCTATGGACTACCTGCGTTCGGCGGTCGGTCATCGCGGGATGGCTCAACTGGATCCCAAAGTCGAATACAAACGCGAAGGGATGCGTATGTTCGACGGTTTGTGGGTTTCGATTGGGGAACGAGTTACCGATTTGATTTTTCGCATGGAACAGATGAATTCGGATTTCGTCAGTGACACCCTAAAAGAGACCAGTGCCCGCCACGAGGATGTTTCGCAAGCCACGCCCCAGCCTTTGGCACCTGGTGGAGTGAATCAGGAACAACAGGACGCCGCTGACAGTTCCAACACCCCTCAAAAAGTTGAAACAATTCGCAATCGTGACAAAAAAGTGGGCAGGAATGAACCGTGCCCATGCGGCAGTGGCAAAAAATTCAAATCTTGCTGCATGAGAAAAAGAGCCTGACAAAGATCCGCCCTAGAAAGGATTTGAGTGGGCATTTTAATCAACATTCTTTACTGCTGTTTTTTGCTGGCCAGTTCGCCGTGGCTTTTGTGGCGGCGTTTTATCAGCCATAAAAGCCGACGGGGATGGAAGGAAAAGTTTTGGGGACTTTGTCCCGTTCGCCAATCGCAAAACCCTTGTTTCTGGCTACATGCCGTCAGCGTTGGTGAAGTCGTCCTGTTAAAACCAATTATCGATCGACTTCGTCATAAACACCCTGATGCCTGTTTTGCGATTTCGACTAGCACCGAAACCGGTTTTGATCTGGCGACGGATCGCTTCCCTGATGACTTGGTTTTTTTTGCACCATTTGATTTTACTTGGGCCGTTCGCCGCGTCATTCTGAGGATCCGGCCTACGATTCTCGTTCTGGCCGAACTGGAAATTTGGCCCAACCTGATTCGGGAAACTTCCCAACAAGGCATTCCAATCGTAATTTTTAACGGAAGACTGTGCGAAAAAAGTCATCGAGGCTATCGTCGTCTTAGTTGGTTGATTCGACCTTTGATGCAACGTCTGACCCTGGTTCTTGCCCAAACCCAAACCTATGCCAATCGGTTTGTAGATATTGGCTGCGACATTTGCAAAGTTTCTGTTACCGGAAATGTAAAATTCGACAACGCAGAAACGAATAAGAAAAACCCTCAAACCACCATGCTTGCCAAGCTTGCCAGGCTGTCTGAATCCGGCTTTGTCTTCGTTGCTGGCAGCACGCAGCTTCAGGAAGATTTAATGGCGGCCCGAGCTTTCCGACAGTTCCAAAATCAGGTTCCCGACTCGCGGCTGATTCTCGTTCCGAGACACCCCGAACGCACGGAATCTTTGGGGAAAAAACTGAATCAGATGGGATTTGAGTACACCCTTCGGTCCCAACTCACGACGCCGTTTGAATCCCAAAATTCAATTCTCATCGTCGATGTGATCGGGGAATTGAAAGGCTGGTGGGGCTGTGCCGATGCGGCCTATGTGGGCGGAAGTCTTGATGGCCAGCGAGGGGGGCAAAATATGCTCGAGCCATGCGCGTTTGGAATTCCTGTCTGTTTTGGACCGCATACCCAGAATTTTCAAGAAATCGTAGACAGCCTACTGGCATCCGGTGCGGCCACGGTCATCAAGAACGAAGCGATGCTACTGTCGTTTCTCCATCGAGCCACTTGCCCGCAGTGGTCAAAATCAAACGGTAGGGCTGGCCAGAATGTTGTTTTGTCTCACGTTGGCGGAGCCGATCGAACGGTACACGCGATTTCACAAATTTGCCATCGCTCGGTCGAGCCCCTCACTGGAAAACCGATTCGCCGTGCTGGGTAGCTTCGGTGGAAGCTGCCTAATCATTCCGACGCAATGGTCCATCAAATTCGCAGCTAGTCAACAGTTTTGAGTTGAGAGCGTGATACGGCACAGATATACTAGTGCGGTTGAATGATGCCACGATCATCGGGACCGGTGGGCTGGGCCTTATTTGATCTGTTTTTGATGAATGGACCCCTGATAAACAAGTCAATCGAAAACGGATGAAAAATTAAGGACTAACCGAAAACCACTTTGCCTGTTCTGGTTTGGCACGAATTTTAAAATATACGCTTGCTATTCGTCTCACCCCGATCAAACACGCTGATCCAAATCAAAGCCTGATTCGTTAAATCAACGAAGAGACGACCGGCGATTCATCCAAATTGAGGAGAGTACCTTGGCCTCAGGTAATTATTTGTTCACTAGCGAATCCGTAAGCATGGGACATCCCGATAAACTTGCGGATCAGATTTCCGACAGCATTCTTGACGCGATGCTTGCTCAAGATCCCAAAAGCCGAGTTGCGTGCGAGACCATGGTTACCACCAATCTTGCGGTCATTGCAGGCGAGATCACTTCATCGGCAAATGTTGACATCGAAAAAATTGTTCGCGACGTAATGCGAGAAGTTGGCTACACCGCAGACGAAATTGGCATCGGAGCCGATACTTGCGAAATTCGAGTTCAGCTAGATCAACAAAGCCCAGACATTGCAATGGGCGTCGACAAGGATGGTGCTGGTGACCAAGGTTTGATGTTTGGCTTCGCGTGCGACGACACCGAAGAATTAATGCCATTGCCGATCGCTTTGTCGCACAAAATTCTGGCTCGCTTAAATCAAGCTCGGTTCGATGGCGAAGTGGACTGGTTAAGACCCGACAGTAAAAGCCAAGTCACCGTTGAATACGATGGTTTCAATCCAGTTCGTATCGACACGGTCGTTGTATCGACTCAACACAATCCTGAAGTTTCTAACGATGACATTCAGGAATTCGTCAAAACAAAAATTGTTGAACCTCTTTTGCCCGCCGACTTGAACAAAGGCGATGTCACCTACCACATCAACCCAACCGGCAACTTTGTCATCGGTGGACCTCATGGGGACTGCGGTTTGACAGGACGAAAAATCATCGTCGATACCTACGGTGGTTGGGGACGTCATGGTGGCGGGGCATTCAGCGGAAAAGACTCCACGAAAGTTGACCGAAGTGCGGCCTACATGGCTCGCCATGTTGCCAAAAATATCGTTGCCGCCAAATTGGCAAAACGGTGTGAAGTTCAATTGGCCTACGCGATCGGCGTAGCAGACCCAGTTAGCGTCCATGTAGACACTCAGGGAACTGGAGCCATTCCGGACGCTGCTATTTGCGATATCGTCAAAGAGACATTCCCATTATCGACGCAGGGGATCATCGAATACCTTCAGCTACGTCGGCCAGTCTTCCGCAAAACCGCCGAAGGTGGGCACTTTGGGCGTAACGATCCTGATTTTACATGGGAAAATACCGACGCCGCATCCAAACTGGCTGAGAAGGCAACCTCAATCGCACAGGCCTGAAATTGAATTGGCATTTGATTCAATTTTGAATTCTATTACCTTGAAGGCAACTTGAAAAAGTTGCCTTTTTTTAGGAAACAACGGGATGGAACCCAAACAATCTGAATCGAAATCTTCGGGTATGGACTTGTTAAACCAAGCCACATCTGAGGATACGAACCACTATGCCGAAACCGATTCGCAGTACGATCATGAGGTTTGTGGCGGTCACGACAAATCGACGCTTTCCCAACAGATGATCCGTAGTTCTGAAAACGGGATCGAAACGGTAGTCAGCAGCTACTATCTTGAGTTTCAAGCAGGTCAACGACGGGAAATCGTACACATTCCGCTTGTTCCGCCGCTGGAAAATAGCCCGGATGTTTATGCCCACGCAACCGATCATGAAGATGTGCGTGTGCGTATCACAGATTCCCAAAAATACGGGATTCGGGCGGAAGTGATTTTGTCGGATCAACCGGCGACACCTATCCAACGGCATGTTGAATTCGTGATTTCTGCCCAGCGAAATACCTGAAAATCATCCAGTCCAATTGAGAAGATCAGCGTGAACGATTTGACAATGCAGCTCAAAGAAGTTTTGGAATCCAAACTCGCCCAACTTGGTCAAGCTCATCTTCTCCAGTTTTGGGACGAATTAAACGATGTTCAACAAGCAAGCCTTGCTCGCCAGATCGGTGATATTGATTTTCAGGAATTGCAGAAACTGATTGGTTCTCAACAGGATGAAAACCCATGGGCCGAACTGGCAGCCAAAGCTAACGTGCCACCGGCTTTTACGCTTTCTGATCTGTCCAATCCAGATATTTCGGGAACTGCCTTAGAACTTGGTCGGCAAGCTTTGCAAGACGGAAAACTTGGCATGATCCTCGTCGCAGGTGGGCAGGGAAGTCGTCTTGGTTTTGATCATCCCAAAGGGATGTTTCCAATCGGTCCGGTTACTGACCGTACCTTGTATCAAATCCATTTTGAACATTTGCACGCCAGAGCCAAGCAATTTCAGACTCGTATTCCGATGTACGTCATGACGAGTCCACCAACTCATCAGGAAACCACCGATTTTTTAGCTCAGCGAAATTATTTTGGATTCCCAGCCGAAGACGTCAAAATTTTCTGCCAGGGTACGATGCCCGCCATCGATCAATCTGGAAAGCTCTTGCTTGAAACGAAAGACAAGATCTTTGTTAGCCCAGATGGCCATGGAGGAATGCTGGGAGCTTTTGACAAAAGCGGTTGCCTGCAAGATGTCATTGACCGAGGTATCGAACATCTATTTTATGGGCAGGTCGACAACCCGTTGATTCAAATCTGCGAACCGACCTTGATCGGGCACCACATTCAACGAGGTTCTGAGATGACTTCCCAAGTCGTTCGAAAACAGGAACCTACTCAAAAGGTCGGTAATGTTGTTGAGATCAACGGGAAAGTTCAGATCATCGAATACAGTGATCTGCCCGAAGAATCAGCCAAGCAAGTCAATGAAGACGGCGAACTCAAACTTTGGGCTGGAAGCATCGCGGTTCATGTTTTTAGTGTTGATTTCTTGAAGCGTTCAGCCGCCAATGCCGAATCGTTACCATTTCATAAAGCATCTAAAAAAGTCAGTTTCGTAGACGCCGAAGGCAAGTCAATCGATCCCGATCAACCTAACGCCATCAAATTTGAAAAATTCATTTTTGACCTCCTACCCAATGCTCAAAATGCCATTGTCTGTGAAGTGGATCCTGCTGACGGATTTTGTGCCGTCAAAAATGCGGCTCCCGCAAAATCCGAAACTCCCGAACACGTCAAATCCGCGATTTCCGATCTTCATACCCGTTGGTTGAACCAAGCTGGAGTCTATGTAGAACCTGGGGTTCAGGTGGAACTGAGCCCAGAATTTGCTGTCGATTTCGATACGCTGAAAAGTCAGGTCGATCCGAGTTTTGCTGTTTTCGATTCAAAGTATATCCAGGGTGTCGAAGATTTCGACATTCGCGAAATTCCTCGATCCGCGCTGTACGCCACCATCATGGCCGGAGGCGCTGGCACAAGATTTTGGCCTGCCAGTCGCAAGGCGTTACCCAAACAACTTTTGAATCTTGCTGGCGAGCGGACGATGATTCAATCGACCACCGACCGTCTCGAAGGGCTCTGTTCTTCTGATCAGCTAATGATTGTCACGAACCAATCACTTGTCGATTCTATCGCGGAACAGCTCCCAGAAATCCCCCGGGAATTGATCATCGGAGAACCGGCAAAACGAGATACTGCACCTTGTGTTGGATTGGCTGCCGCACTGATTGCGAACAAAGATCCCGAAGCCGTCATGGCGGTCATGCCTGCCGACCACGTCATTCAGCCTCAAGAAGTTTTCCGGGAAGCCATCGATTATGCCGCGTCATTGGTTGATCAAGATCCGTCCCGAATCGTTACTTTTGGAATCAAGCCAAGCTATCCGGCAGAAGTTTTCGGCTACATCCAAAGAGAGAATCATCCATTCTCCGAAGACGGTTTCCCAACGTATGGAGTGAATCGGTTCAGGGAAAAGCCAGACGCGCAAACCGCCCAGCAATTCCTTGACTCGGGCAATTTCTACTGGAACGCAGGCATCTTCGTCTGGAAGGTTCAGACCATCCTCGATGCGATTCAGAAATTCGAACCCGAAATGCATGTCCATCTGCAAAACATCGCAGATTCTATCGGAACTGACCAGTTCCAAGCGACACTGCAGTCAGAATTCTCAGCAATTGAAGGGAAGTCAATCGATTTTGCTGTGATGGAACACTACGACAACGTTTTAGTTGTCGAGGCTCCGTTTCAATGGGACGATCTAGGCAATTGGTCTGCAATGCCAAGGCTATTGGGGACGGACGCGCAGGGCAACACTATTCAAGGCGAACACCTTGGACTAGATACCGAAAACAGTATCGTCAGGACTGAAGATGGTCATCTTATTGTTACTATTGGAATGAAGGATTGCATCGTCGTTCACACCGACAACGCGACACTCGTGGCTGATCGGAATGACGAAAACTCCATCAAACAAATTGTGGCAGAGTTGGAAAAACGAGACTGGCACAAATACTTGTAAAACCTCTTTTTCTGCAGGTGCCGGTGACACTGCAAATTGATGAATAGTTAAGCAGAACGATGATCAAGTTCAAATTTAATCTACTTTCAATCTTTGTTGTTATCTTACTTTTTGGCTTGATCATTGGTTGGACTGTCGACCATCGGCAAAAATCTGCAAGGATAAAGCAGCTTGAAGAAAAAATTGCAGAAGCGGAATCACCATCCAAACAAATGGTTCTTCAACTAGAATTCCAACGCCAGCAATTGATGCAATCTTATTCTTCCAATCATCCTAAAGTTATGAAGATCGAGAACGAGATCGCCAAGTATAGTCAGAGCATGGGAGACTAATGAATGAACTGAAGGATCCTCTCCTCGCCCCATTCATGACTCGTTGAGCAAATCAATTTTTACTCCAGTGGTCGTATTTCGGCGTTAGGGTTTTCTAAAAAGGTTGACAGCAAAACCTGGGCTGCGATCTGGTCGAGTCGAGCCTTTTTTTTCTTGCCCGAGAGTCCCGATTGATTCAGAATCTCACGAGCCATCGCAGTTGAAAATCTTTCGTCGACCCACTTCACTGGGCGGTTGGTAACCCTCTGAATCCATTTCCCAAACTCGACAGCTTCTTTCGATTTTTGGCTGGAGTCTCCGCTCATGTGGATCGGTAGACCAACCACAAACCCTACGACTCGTTCTTGCCCAACAAGATCGACGAAAAATTGCGAATCCAATTTCTCGTTTCGTCGCCGGTAAACTTCTAACGGGCTGGCGATTTGTTGCTGAGGATCGGTGACTGCGATCCCTATCCGAACCGTCCCAAAATCGACTCCCGCCAATCGTCCTTGCGATGGAAACTTGAGCATGACGTCAGGTTGAGAATCGAGCGGGCGATCCTTTTCACTTTCGGGAGTCATGTTTAGGAATGGGATTTCGATTGGACTCGGTAGAAAAATAACCAAACTTGAAAAATCGTTCGGTCGCCTCAAGCGTCTGCTCGTTCTTCATCATGTTCGAATGCAACAGCGGCCGCACCATCAAATCCGAAGCCCCAGGTAGTTTCGTTTCCTCAACACTGACCGTAAAGTCGTCTTTTCCCGTCAGCACGAAATTGCTGAAGTCATCTTCCGATTCCTGCCCGCCTGCGATAATCCCGAATTCAAAATCTGGGACAGCAAGTTTCGGTTCCAATTTCTCCCACCCGACAGCCAGTTGCATTCCGCTTACTCCAGCGATTGTCTGGAACAACCGACTATCCTTCAACAGGCGTGCCATCCTCGAACCCTGGTTGGGTGGACCGATCATCACCATTCGCTTAATTCTGAGATCATAACCATCGTGGAGGTATCTGCGGACCACCAGATTCCCCATGGAATGTCCCACCAAATAAATTTCCGTCACTTGCGGCCCAAGTTGGTCGATCACCAACCGTAAGGCTCGGGCATGAGCTTCGATCGGTTTTCGGGTGCTGGCGTATTGGAAATTGATGGTTTCGAACCCACGATTTTTGAGGTGGGATGCCAATGGAGCCATTGACTGATGAGTCCGCATCAAACCGTGCAGCACGATCACGACAGAACCTTTGGGAAGAGTCACTTTCCCGGTCACAATTTTGCCAAGCAATTCTTTTTCGCAGTGGGCATGGTTGCCCCAGGCATAACGAACACTGGAAGGGTCAAGAAGGCGGCAATGACCCGATTCGGAATGTTGTTGAATCTTCCAACCTCCTGTGACCCGTAGATCTGTCCAAAACTGACTGCCTCCAAGAGTCGACATCTGCCAGTTCCAGTAACCGATTGGTTTTTTAGGGTCACCGATTTGTTTATCGGTTTCACCGGCTCTAGCTCGATTGGTTCCGGATTGGTTGCCAATTTGTGCCCACGTTGCTTCACCTGTCGCGGCTGCGAGCCACAAAATCGTCCAACAGAACCAAAGTGCGGGTTTCAAAGTCAAAACAAATTCCGATTGTGAATTAATAGCCTAATACGGGGGCAAGCCATCGTTCGATTTCGTCGACTGGCTTTCCTTTGACATTGGCATAATGTTCTACTTGATCTTTGGCCACTTTGTTAACAGCAAAATAGCGAGCTTCAGGGTGACTAAAGTAAAGTCCGCTAACGGCGGCACCGGGCCACATCGCGAATGATTCAGTTAGCTTGATACCAGTCAAGGCTTCGACATTCATCAATTCCCAAAGCGTTTCTTTTTCGGTATGGTCGGGGCAGGCCGGATAACCAGCCGCTGGACGGATCCCACGATATTTTTCTTTGATCAGGTCTTCGTTGTTTAAATTTTCAGTGGCCCCAAATCCCCAATCGATTCTCGCTTTTTGATGCAGCATTTCGGCAAACGCTTCGGCAAGTCGGTCAGCCAAAGCGGTGCACATAATGGCATTGTAGGGGTCATTGGATTGTTGGAAGGACAATGCCAACTCATCGCATCCGTGACCTGTCGTCACTGCGAATCCACCAACGTAATCTTCCCTTCCCGATCCCACCGGAGCGATGAAGTCCGCCAATGAACGGAATTTCGAATCCCGACTCCTTCGCCATTGTTGACGCAGCATGTGGAACCGAGTCAATTCCGTGGTTCTTGATTCATCCTCGTAAACCACGATGGAATCACCATCGCTATTGGCCGGCCAGAATCCATAAATTCCTTGATGCCTGAGAAGGTTTTCATCCAGGATTCGGGCGAGCAATCCCTGGGCATCGGCAAATACTTTTTTAGCTTCTTCACCCACGACTTTGTCATCAAAGATCCGGGGATATTTACCGTGAAGTTCCCATGCAAGGAAAAACGGCGACCAATCGATGTAATCGATCAGATCCGACATCGAGATTTGGATATCGGCTTTCGGATCGGCGGCGACTAAACGCGTCCCAGTGAAACTAGGGCGAGCCACTTCAACAGTTTCCCAATCGGTCTGAACTCCCAGACCTAACGCTTCTTTGTAGGGAATTAACGTGATATTTTTTTCTCGGTAGCTCGCCGCCAGCTTTTCATGACGAGAAGAATTTTTAACCAGATAATCCTTTCGGGTTTCCGGATTAATTAGTTGATCCACCACCCCGACACTCCGAGATGCGTCAAGAACGTGAATGACACCATGTTCGTATTGAGGCGCAATTTTGACAGCCGTATGTTTGTCGCTGGTGGTCGCACCCCCGATCAAAAGCGGCATCGTCATCCCGCGTCTTGTCATTTCTTTGGCCACGTAAACCATCTCGTCCAGGCTAGGCGTGATTAAGCCGGACAGTCCGATAAGATCCACGTTATGTTTTTGAGCCTCGTCAAGAATCTTGTCGCACGGGACCATGACTCCGATGTCGATTACTTCGTAATTGTTGCACCCAAGAACCACGCCAACGATATTTTTTCCGATATCGTGGACGTCACCTTTGACCGTCGCTATCAGGATCTTGCCGCGGTAAGATTGGCTTTCCAAACCCGCTTCGATTTTTTCCTGCTCCATAAACGGCATCAAATAGGCAACTGCCTTTTTCATGACGCGAGCTGATTTGACGACCTGGGGTAGAAACATTTTGCCGTCACCAAAAAGATCACCAACAATCCCCATCCCGTTCATCATCGGGCCTTCGATAATCGACAGACAACGATCGTATTTTTGACGGGCTTCTTCGGTATCTTCGGTTACGAACTTGTCGATTCCCTTGATTAATGCATGGGCGAGTCGATCTTCGACCGAACCCTCTCTCCATTCCAGGTTTTCAGCTTTACCTTTTTTCTTTTGATCTTTGACCGTGTCGGCAAACTCAAGCAGACGGTCGGTCGCATCGGGACGTCGATTGAGAATAACGTCTTCAACATACTCCAGTAGGTCTTTTGGAATTTCTTCGTAGATTTCCAACTGACCTGCGTTGACGATCCCCATATCCAAGCCTGCTTTGATCGCGTGGAACAGAAAAGCAGCGTTGATCGCTTCTCTTACCACATTGTTTCCGCGAAAACTAAAACTGACGTTGGAAACTCCACCGGAAATTTTGGCCCCCGGGCAAATCTGTTTGATTTGCCGAGTCGCCTCAAAAAAATTGACCGCGTAGTTATCGTGTTCCTCCATTCCGGTCGCGATGGTCAAAATATTGGGATCAAAGATAATATCTTCGGGGGGGAAACCGACTTCTTCTACCAAAAGATCATACGCTCGCTTGCAAATTCGGACCTTGTCGTCGGTTTCAACCGCCTGTCCATTTTCGTCAAAAGCCATAACAACGACGGCGGCACCATAGCGACGAACAAGTTTTGCTTTCTCAAGGAAATCCTGCTCGCCCTCTTTCAGGCTGATCGAATTCACGATCGCTTTGCCTTGAACTGCCCTTAGGCCCGCTTCGATGACCGACCATTTGGAGCTATCGATCATGACCGGTACGGCGCTGATGTCTGACTCACCTGCGATCAACCGAAGATACTTGGTCATGGCTGCTTCGCCGTCCAGCAAAGCGTCATCCATATTGATATCGATGACTCCGGCGCCGCCTTCGACCTGGTCTCGGGCAACCTCGATCGCTTCTTCAAATTTTTCTTCTCGGATCAAGCGGGCGAATTTTCGAGACCCAGTGACGTTAGTTCTTTCCCCCACCATCAAGAATCGCGAGTCTTCTCGCATCGTCAATGGACGAGCCCCGGAAAGTCGAGTCAGTGCGGGCACTTTATTCCGCTGGTGAGGTTTGCAGTCTTTCACTGCTTCGTACATCGCTTTGATATGATCTGGTGTCGTACCGCAACATCCGCCAACAATGTTCAACCATCCATCTTTGGCCCATTCGTGAATCGTGGCGGCCATCGGTTCGGGAGCCAAATCAAACTCACCCATTTCATTGGGAGTACCAGCATTAGGGTGGCAGCTGATGTAGGGAGTTGCCACATTAGACAACTCTTCGATGTGAGACCGCATGACGTCAGGTCCCAACGCACAGTTCATCCCCACACTCATCATGGGGAAGTGGGAAATCGAATTCCAGAATGCCTCGACAACCTGTCCTGACACAAAGGTTGCCCCAGATTCGGCAAAAGTACCCGAGACCATGACCGGTACATGATTTCCCGATGCCTCGAAATATCTGGCGATGGCAAACAGGCAAGCTTTTAGATTTAAGGTATCAATTACGGTTTCTGGAAACAGAATATCGACACCTGCTTCGACCAGTGCCGCTACCTGGGCATGATAGGAAGCTTCCATCTGTTGGAAAGTGACATCGCGATGCGCTGCATCTTCAACATTGGTCGAGATCGCCGTTTGCATGGCGGTTGGGCCGATTGATCCAGCCACAAATCGAGGCCGACCAGTTTTTTCAGTGAATTCCTCGGCCGCCCTTTTGGCGTTGATCACCGCAGCAATATTGATCTCACGGACGATTTCATCGGAAAAATCAAACTCCATCAGACCGACGGGACTGGCGTTGAACGTATTGGTTTCAATGATGTCAGCACCAGCCGCCAGATACTGTCGATGCAAATCCACAATAGCTTCCGGATTCGTGAGCCCAACCACATCGGTACAGTTCTTCAACTCTTTCGACCACCCTCGAAAACGGGAGCCGCGGACCTGGTCTTCCGATAAACCGAGACCGAAAATCATCGATCCCATTGCTCCGTCCAAAAGCAAGATTTCCCGTTCAAGTCGTTCGAGCAAAATTTCAGAGGTTCGAGTTTGGTCGAGTACAGACACTTGGCTACTTTCAAAATCAAAACAGCGACACAGCGGTGTTCTTTTTCACCTTGTATAAGGTAGGGGAGTCGGCGAAAAAGAGTTGCATGCTTAATTTAGTTCGGAAAACGCCCCAATTTACCTAGGGCTCAAGGCAATCACAATCCGAACCGATGACAATGTTTGGAACCCTAATTTCTTTGGAAGTCCATTATATATCCGATGAGTCCGCGATGAGTTCAACGAAAAATAGCTTTCAAAATTCCAATCCATCGGTTGTCCCAACTCGAAAAGGGGGAAACCGTGCAAAGGGCGTGGTTGTTCGTCCGGCCGAACAGGGTACGGGCCAAATCAGATTGGATTCGACCCAGCCGATGCCCAGATCGTCGCGTCCCAAAGGAAATTTTCAACTTGAAGACTACGTGGCTTGGCTCCAAGAGAAAAAGGCACTCGGAAAATCGATCACCGAAGAGACCTATGACGCCGAACAGGAAATCCACCGTGAGATGGCTCAGGAGCTGAATCAACCCGTTAGGCCCACTCCGGGTACCGATGCGATCTTCGAACAGATTCAACCGCCCAAGCCCAAAACGAAAAAACGGGTTCCCACGCCTCACCTAACACGGAAGGTCAATCTCGCACAATTAAAGCTGGACGAAAATGATACCGTGGTCCCGTCGGTCGTGGCTTTGGAATCAATGGATGAATTCATTGATCATGCACAGTCGACGCTTTCGGAAGCCGAAATTGCACGGCAAATCACAGCAGCCCTTTCCCGAGCTGAAGCGGTCGCAGCGGAACAGAGAAAACAACGTGGAATCAAGCCGAGCACGACTTCGATTTTAAGGATAGACCCAACTCCGGATTCTAATGCAAAACCGAAAAATGTAAGGCTGGATGCCCCCACAGTCGAACCAACCGAAGTGCCAGCCCCTGCATCCAAGATGGCACCGGTCGACTTACCACGTCCAAAATTAACCGAAGATGAAGCGGAAGAACTTGTATCCAAAGTCTCCAAAGCGATCGCTTCTGTGATTTCGGAAAAACCAGCATCAGAAATGGAAGCCAAAGTTCGCAACCATTTCCAAACAGACATCCACCAAAAATCACTGAATACCATTCGAGCCGGTTCAGAGCAACAAGTTGTCGAAGCGAACGAGACCCGACCAGCGTCGACGGATGAATTGACGCAACAGATCTCGACCGCTCAAGCTCATGCGGCTCGTTTGATTATGCCGCAGGCACACGAGCCGGAAGTGGATATCGAGATTCCTGATCCCGTTTCCCCACAAGCGACCTCGATCGAATCGAAGCCAGTCGAAAAACAAGCAAGCTCGATCGAATCCGAACCAGCAGCTCCAAATTTTGGTTCAACCAAAGCTGAAATTCCTGCGACAGTTGCAGCCTGGGATGTCGACGATTTTCGGTGGCCTAAAGTCACCAACCAGATGATCGTCAATGGCAGCGAAGCCATGGCCCAACTTTATGATTCGTTGCGAAAAGTGATTGCGCGACAGCATCAATGCCTCGGCATTGCTAGTCTGCAAAGAAATGCGGGAACCACCACGATTGCAATCAGCCTCGCCCGATGGGCAGCTGCTTGTGGAAATAATGTACTGATTATCGACGCCGACATCAGCAATCCTGACTTGTCCCGAAGCGTTGGTTTGGCACCCAATGTTTCTTGGGCCAATTCGATCAACAACGGTCAGATCCCTATCGCCGAAACCATCATCCGTTCACGCAAATCTAACATTTGCGTAATGCCGCTGGCCCCCATTAGTAATCGAGAGGTTTGGCCGAGATTCATCTTTGACAACCTGTCCGCGATCTTGAATCAGGTCAAAGATGCATTTGATTTGGTCATTATCGACTGCGGTCCGGCGACTCAACTGATGGACGAACTGAGCCAGCCAGAAATTTTGATTGACGCGGCAATGTTGGTCCACGACAGTTCTGAGTCGCCTCGTTTCCGCAAAACCAAAAACTTACTGCACACATTTGGACTTGAGAAAGTCATGGTGACTCAGAATAAAATCAAGCACAAAACCAACGTTGCCTGATTCAGGTGGCTTAGGTTTCAGGTGGCTTAGGTTTCAGGTGGCTTAGG
>JBCCSJ010000017.1:0-33222 GCA_039200505.1 Planctomycetota bacterium
AAGTACGGTCCTTCGGGACCGATTGAGACTCTGAGCAAAATGCTCGATCACCGGCGAAGCGGACCTCGGTTGCAAAGTACGGTCCTTCGGGACCGATTGAGACACAATCAAAACACCTATCCAGTGTTGCTGCAACCAGTTGCAAAGTACGGTCCTTCGGGACCGATTGAGACATGGCGGCCAATACAAATAGAACCCTTATCAGGTTGCAAAGCACGGTCCTTCGGGACCGATTGAGACTTCCAGACTTATTCTTTAGCTCATACGCAAAAGAGGTTGCAAAGTACGGTCCTTCGGGACCGATTGAGACCTCACTGGCGTGATCGCATTTTTTTCTTGAGGTTGCAAAGTACGGTCCTTCGGAACCGATTGAGACGTTCTCAGCTTCGTCAATCTCAACACTGATTGAGTTGCAAAGTACGGTCCTTCGGCATCCATTGAGATTGTCCCGCCCGGCAGGCGGGACGTACTGCATTGCGATTTCGGATTTAAGATTGGGGCTTACCAATCTTGGCCGCTCGGCGATAGCCGCGGTTTTTTTGGGCAAACGGGCGGCAAGTATGATTCTTCAAAACCGATTAAAATTTTGTCCCGCGTGGCAGGACTTACTATCGGAGTCATTGTGAGTTTTTTACTTACACAGGCGAGGTGCTATAAAGCAAAAAAAGTAGCACCGCTCTGCGAGCAGTAAAACTTTCTGATTCGCCTCGGAACGAACCAATCTACTATCAAAATAGTTAATGGCTCCGTGAGTCGTGATTTACCAAATTCAAGGCCAATGGACCAAAATTGCCAGCCACCAAGTCAAAACCGAGAAAAACCCGGCGGGAAAAAATTCACTTCATTGTTGGGGATCGCAGGGTGCACCTTTCAACAATTCGTGTTTGACACAATGTAAAGATTACAAACTGTAAAAAAGAATGAACATCGCCGATGCACCCATGCGTATCATTCAATTCAAAGAAGGAACTGATGCTAGTCAATTATTAATTCAATGAACTTCCTTCGCTGCACTCCATGATGGAGTTTTTTGTTGGACCCGGAAACTTCCTCAGGAAGAGAAGTCGCCGATCCGCATTCCTGGAGTGCCCTTATGTTTCATCGCGTTTTGATCATTTTATTTTGCTTGCCAGCTATTTCTAATTGGTCCATTATCGAACTTAATGCAGAAGATTCAGCGATTGAATTCGATGTCCCCGCCATCGCTTGTGCCCATATCCTTGATTGGAATCAATCCAAGGTAACCAACGAACAATCGTCAGTCGTCACCTACCGCGAAGGACTGGCGGTCGCTTCGGATGAAAAACTGATCGAAGTGGTAATCCCTGTTTCCACTCGGCTGGTTTCGCAAGATGGAGGTAGTTTACAAGAATTTCGGGTCGACGTATTTTGGGTCAAAGATGCCTATCCATTGTTCGATTACGGTCCCAAATCTGAGACGACAACCCAATTCGAAGGAACGATTGCCCGCGAGCTGACTCGCGAGTCTCGAGCTGGCATCGGCGTGGGGATAAACGG
Source organism: Planctomycetota bacterium (assembly GCA_039200505.1). Taxonomy (GTDB): domain Bacteria; phylum Planctomycetota; class Planctomycetia; order Pirellulales; family Pirellulaceae; genus Mariniblastus. The sequence continues at coordinate 1,519 of JBCCSJ010000017.1, forward strand.
TAAGGTTGAATGGGTTGCCGGGAATTTGAAAGGTGATCTTTCAGAAAGAAAGATGACGGTGGAAAGGTTTCAGGAAATACCGCAGCATGACATCCTGATTTCAAGTGGTTCGATTCGACGTGGAACCGGCGCATTTTTTCGTTTCCATCCTTCGAGGTTGGAAAGGATTGAGGGAGGGCGAGATGTGATCCTTGCCTTTCGAGTTCCCAATCAATGGCGAACAGGAATTCTGCAGGTCCAATGTCGGGCTTCAGGGCAACGAAAAGTCGTGGGATCTTGGCACGATTCGTTCCAAGGTTCAAAATCATTTTCATTGCCGATTCATTTGACGGGGGATACCGAAGCAAGAGATAAGGCTACCGGTTTGATCAACGCGGAATCTGGACTGAAGCGAGCAGCAGCCCGCCAAAAACCAGAAACATCACGCGGTTTTTCTTTCTTCCAGCCCGCCAAGTCGTCGGCGAATTCTCATTCCAATCTGTGGGTGGAAAGTTTGATTCAAACGGGAAGCGATCCGTTTTACGAACAGAATCAAGCAAGCATAAACCCGGGCCTCAAAAAAGCGGCAGCTTCTTACTTGGCAGCAAGAGATACGTTCTTGCGGCTTGGTCGATGAATGGATTGGTTTAGCGAAACCAGTGCGATAGATGTGGCGGGGCGGGGACTCAGAAAAGGTGCGACAAACGGCGACTTTATAGCTGGCCGCAGATTTATGTTCGGATTAGTTATCGCTGTAAGTGACTTCGGACGCTTCCCACCGAATCCCAAGCGGATTTTTGACATACTCGCCATGGCAAACGGCACAAAGATCAAACCTTTTCTTCTGGTAGGCCTGCTCGCTAATTTCAGCTTTTTCTTTGTCGCTAAGCCGTTCGAAGATCTCATTTAGCTCGTCAAGATGTTCCCGAGGATCTTCATATTCAAATTCAGATGAATCCAGTGCCACTTCGATTTCGATCCAAACTGAATATCGCAACTCCTCGTCCAATTCGATTTTTCTTCGACAGCGGTCGCATGAATAGGTAATCATTACTCGATCCTTTGAGCGGGAGGGCTTAAATTTCCGTTTGGACTATCCTAATACGGTTAGGAAACCGGTTGCAAGAAAAATCTTATCCTTTTCTCATTCCGCCAGCGTTCAAAAAAAGAACCAACTTAATGGAGTTCGCTTCAACGCATCCGAGTCATCAAGGGGTAGATTCGAATTGTTAGTTTGCAACGTAGAGTCAAGTAGCTTCTAGGCGTGGCCCTTGTAACCGTAGTGAAACCAAAACGTTAACGTTCATCTTGGATGTTCATCTTTGGAGGGCGGAAGTTGAGGAAGAGGCTTTGCGGGATGGAAGTACCGAAACCGGTAAGACGTTTTGAATTCTGTATCGGCAGCTTTGTTCAGCAAAAACGGATCCAAGTTTTGATGTTACGCTCGTCAAGTGAGACGTGTTGTGAAGCCATGCAGCCGATGGTTGCAACCTCTACAACGGTTGGAAGAAGCGATTCGAAAGAGGGATTCGCCGATTTGAATGACTGTGTAAAAATTGCCTGACGAAGAACGTCTGGTGGAACTTTTTGGTTCTTTAGGCCAGTGTTGTTGTATAACAGGACCCTGCCTACTTCGGCGAACGGCCTCGAGTATTAGTTGACCTCGAATTCGATTTTGATCTTCTTTGGGTTCCTTTTTTAGAACCAGGACTCGTTTTAGATTTCGTCTTGGCTTTTGAATTTCGAGAACTACTTTTTCCTTGAGTCGATTTACTTTTTCGTTGACCTGTTTCCTTTTTCTGGTTGGATTTTTTGCGAGACTTAGAAGGGCTCGATTTCGACTTTCTTTTCCCTCGTTTGTTTCCATTTCCTTCGTCTTCTTTCGAATCGGCAAACACTCTTACTCGTCTTTTTCGTTTCTTCTTTTTCTTGTGTCCCTTCTGCGGTCCACTCGCTCTACGACGTTCCCAGTCGGTTTGCTCTTTTGATTTTCTTTTGACACCCGTTTCTTTCGGCGTTTCGATCGATCCGGTTGGGTTTTGACTTTTTTTCCTCGGCGACACGTTGCGGGTTTGGGTTGAATCATTGGCGACCAGTTTAAATTCCAGCTCTCTTTTGTCCGGATCGACATGAGATACTTCGATTTCAATTTGGTCACCCAGGCGAAATTCGTTGCCCGCTCGAAATCCAGTCAAAATTCGGCCGGCACGGTCGTATTGATAGGTATCGGGTGGCAGGTTCGAAATGGGAATCAAGCCCTCGGCAGGGATATCGACGCCTTGCGCGAAAACTCCAAACGATTCGACTCCTGTGATGACCGCGTGCATCCGGGTACCAATTTTATCAACCAGGAAATTGAGCAGTTTTAACTTGATCAAATCCCTTTCTGCATCGGCCGCTCGTTTTTCAAGTTCACTGCAATGTTTCCCAAGCATTGCCAAGCGGTCGAAATTTGCGTCAGGTTGTTTGCCGTCCACCAGATCGCCGACCATCCGATGAATGATCAAGTCGGGGTATCGCCGAATAGGCGAAGTGAAATGGCAATAGTTGTTACTGTTAAGTGCATAGTGGCCAATTTCTTCGGGACTATAAACCGCTTTCTGCATACTGCGAAGGACCGCAAAATGAATCGCGTGTTGCTCAGGCATCCCTTCCGATTCTTCGATCACTTTTTTAACTTCAAAACGATCCTGAAGTGAACTGCAGTCGATTCCAAGTTGCTGGACAAAGTTCGTCAATTCGGAAACTTTTTGCTCAGTGGGAGCCGCATGAATTCGCCTGAGATAAAACAGTTTTTCGTCGCACAACCTTTGGGCCACTGCTTCATTGGCGGCCAGCATGAATTCTTCGATGACCTGGTGGCTTTCGGTGTGGTCTTCGATGTGAGCACCGGTAACATGTCCGTCCCGATCTAAATCAATTTTGACTTCGGGCAATATCAAGTTGATCGCCCCGCCATTCATCCTTCGGTGGCGAAGTTTCATCGCCAAGGTGTGCATGTTTCGGACTAACTCGAAAACTTCGGGCGTCAGCTTTTCTTTCCAGGGTGTGTCGTCGGCAAGGTATTGGTCAATTTCTTCGTAATTGAAACGGTGAACCGATCGAATAGCACCCCGATGCAACTCCGTTCCGATTGGAATCCCCTCGTCGGTAAATTCGATCAGGGCTGTCATGCAATAACGAACTCGATCTGGCTGTAGGCTTGCCAGGTTATTGGAAATAATTTCCGGGATCATTGGGATGACTCGATCGGGAAGGTAGACCGAGGTTCCGCGAGCAAAGGCTTCGTCGTCGATGACGCTTCGTTGGGGGACAAAATGAGAAACATCGGCGATGTGAACGCCAAGTTCCCAGTGTCCATTTTCAAGTCGTTCTAAAGAGATCGCATCATCAAAATCCCGGGCGGTTTTGGGATCGATCGTAACAACGGTTTTACCTGTAAAGTCTGTCCGGTTATCGGTGATCTGTTCATCGAATTCTTCGGCCTGCTGGCGAGCGGCATCCAGAACTGCTTCGGGGAAATCTTCCGGCAAACCAAATTGCCGAATCACGCTGATGGTATCGACGCCCGGTTGGCCTCGATCTCCCAAGACTTCGACGATGACTCCTTCGCCTTCTTCTCGATCGGAAGGGAAGTTGACCATTTCGATCACGACTTTGTCACCTTCGTGGCAATCTTTGGCTCCAGCATCACCAACGAGAATTCCGGAATTGAAAACGCCTCCATCGACGATGACGATGCCGTATCCACCAATCTCTTTGTACGTTCCAACGAATTGGTGGGTGTGTCTTTGGATCACATCGATGATTTTTCCCGATACGCGAAAACTGCCTTGCCGCCGTTTGGAGAGTTTGATTTTGACGACGTCTCGGTCGGCCGCATCCAGCGTTTTGGTTTTCGGGATGTAGATATCATCGGATCGATCGGTGGCGACCGAATTTTCGGGGGTCACAAAGCCAAACCCACCCGAATTCTTACGGAAGGTGCCAATGATTTCATCGGCTTTCTTTTTTGATTTTGCGTCGCCACGATTACGGGCTTCTGGTTTTCCGGCACCTTTGAGAACGAGGTGTTTGGGACCAAAAGCCAGTAGGCCCTTTTTAATGAGTCGCTTGATGTTTCGTTTGACCTCTCGGTCTTCGTCAAGCAGCTTCAGTTTTTTTGCGATGGCTTTGGGTTTGAGGGGCTGATAATTTTCGCTTAAGACAAGATCAAGGATGCGTTTTTCCAGGTTTCGTTTTTCTTTCATGGTCAAAGTTTAGGGGGAGGGAACAGAAAAAGCCACAACCCGCCAATTTCAGCCCAAAACGATAAACAGGCTATTCACCTTTATAGATTTTGCGGCCCATCGAGGGGTGGTAGACCGTCCAAGGGCTATTTTTGTTCACATCCTCGGTAATCAACTGCAGAACGCAGTGGATTTTGGCATCGAGACTATCAAGGTAATGAAGCGCGATCGCTTCGACGGTCATCGGAAGTTTGGGACTACCAAAGTCATACTGGCCATGGTGTGAAACAATCATATGGCGGAGATGGTCAGCCAAAGCAGGTGGAAAATCGTAATTCGATTGTTTTTCGGTCTCGCGGATCATTTCATCCAACATCGAGACCCCTTGCACCAAGTGACCAATTAATTGACCTTGAGTGCTGTAACCCAGATCAGGTTCGTAGGTAAGTTCCCTAATCTTCCCAATATCGTGAAGAAAAGCGCCCATCAGTAAAATATCCGCATCCAAATCGGGATATCGTGGAGCGACCAGGTGACAGACTTCCATCAGTGAGGCGATGTGTTCCAGCAAACCGCCACGATAGGCGTGGTGATTTTTGACGCCCGCCGGGGCCGACTTTAATCCACGGATGAAATCTTCGTCGACAAGAAAACACTCTGCCAGGTCTCGCAGATTCACATTTTGCATGCCGCGTAAAAGTTCAGCGATTCGTGACACAAGCTTTTCAATTTGGGAGTTCGACAACGTCACAAAATCAGCTTCGTCCACATTGCGTCCTTCGGTTTTGGTGATTTTTTTTGCCAAAACCTGCATCGAACCGTTGTATAGTTGGGCGGTTCCTAAAACCCGGATGTAATCCCCGTTGGAAAAGGCGTCAAAGTGTCCTTGATTGGCATTCCAAAGCATTCCAACAATAGATCCGGACTTGTCGCTCATGCGTACCTGAATGTAAAGGTTGCCATTTCGATTGGTCCTGAGTTGTTTTTCGGAAGCAAGAAAAATCTGATCCACGGATTCGCCGTCAGAAAGCTCGTTTACAAAAATACGTGACATGTTGTTTCCAAATCAAAGATTCATCACTGTCCCGGGTTGGGACGTCCTGGGTTGCACGCCGGACCTGAAAGAGTCGTTATGAAGCTGGGCAAAAGAAAGCCGGGGCTGACGACGACTCAAATCCTCAACAGAAGAAAACGGGGTGTGGTCATTCCAACTGGATGAAGTGGGTGGCGAGATTCGATTTTAAAGAGAGTGCCCGATCCCCACAAGGATCATGATGTGTGCTGGCACGTTCCAGGGAGTTCCAAACTGCACCTGCTTTTCTTGATCGCGTTCCACGGGCATAAAACTTTTATCGCCGGGCGTCGGCGAATGTTATCGGCCCTTGACCTTCAGACCGATAACACTCTCCTATTGGGCCTTAAGGAAGGTAGATATTCTTCAAAGTCGTTATTCTTCGAATCCAGTCGTGATTTCTATGCTGCCTTTTGAAGGTAAGTTTGAAACTTTACAATAGTCCAATCATTCATTTCACGTTGAAAAAATAAGATGGCTAAAACCGCAATCACGCCCACACGAGATCAAGATTATCCCGAATGGTACCAGCAAATTGTTAGGGCTGCTGACCTTGCCGAGAATTCTCCAGTCAGGGGATGCATGGTCATCAAGCCATGGGGCTACGGAATTTGGGAAAATATGCAAGCTGTTTTGGATCGCATGTTCAAAGATACCGGTCACGAGAACGCCTACTTTCCGCTTTTTATTCCCAAGAGCTTTCTCGAAAAAGAAGCCGAACACGTGGAAGGATTCGCTAAAGAGTGCGCGGTCGTCACTCATCATCGGCTCGAACCGGGGCCTGAGGGCGGATTGGTGCCTGCTGGCAAGCTGGAAGAACCGCTAATCGTCAGACCTACTAGCGAAACGATTATCGGGCACATGTTTGCCAAATGGGTTGAATCGTATCGAGATTTGCCGCTGAAAATTAATCAATGGGCCAATGTCGTCCGTTGGGAGATGCGGGTTCGATTGTTTCTACGAACCGCCGAATTTCTTTGGCAAGAAGGCCATACGGCTCATGCGACAAAAGAAGAAGCCCTTGAAGAAACGCGAATGATGCTCGATGTGTACGCTGATTTTGCGGAAAACTTTATGGCGATGCCAGTCATCAAAGGAGAAAAAACTGAGGGCGAAAGGTTTCCTGGCGCCGATATGACGTTGTCGATCGAGGCGATGATGCAAGACCGCAAAGCACTTCAAGCGGGGACATCACACTTCCTTGGGCAGAATTTTTCGAAGGCCCAGGAAATCAAATTCCAAAATGCTGATGGAGGAGAATCGTACTGCTGGACGACCTCGTGGGGGCTTTCGACCAGATTGATCGGGGCGTTAATTATGACCCATAGCGATGACGACGGGTTGGTCCTCCCGCCCCGGTTGGCTCCCAAACATGTTGTCATTTGTCCCGTCATCCGGAAAGACGAAGAGCGGTCGATGGTGATGGAATACTGTGAGACTTTAAAATCAGAGATTGAAGCTCAACAGTATCATGGTAAGCCGATCGAAGTCATGCTGGACAGCCGTGACATGCGTGGCGGTGAGAAAAAGTGGTACCACGTCAAACGAGGGGTTCCGGTCCGGTTGGAAGTGGGTCCAAGGGATATCCAAAGCAATAGCGTATTCGTCGGACGTCGGGATCAACCCAAGTCTATCGGGCAATCAAAATCTGAATTTACTGCCGGTTTGCCAAGCCTGCTCGATGAGATTCAGAATGGCATGTTTGAAAAGGCTTTGAAGCTTCGAACCGATAATACTCAATCGTTTGATCACTTCGACGACTTCAAGGCTTACTTTACGCCAGCCAAGTCCAACAAGCCTGAAATTCATGGTGGTTTCGCCGAATGTTATTTCGTCGACTGTGAACAGACCGACGCGATTCTAAAACCACTCAAAGTGACGCCAAGATGTATTCCGCTTGGGCAAGAAGATCATCCCGAAGGGACATGCCTGTTTACCGGTCAACCGACTCGCCAAAAAGGTATTTTTGCGAAAGCGTATTAACTACGGAAAAAGACCATGGGAGAGATCAACCTACCAAGACCCGTCCTTCTCGTAACTGCTGTCAGCAGTCGTTACGACGAATGCTTCGATTGGACTAAAGGTCAATTGCAGCAGGCTTGGGGGAAAGTCCAATTTGAAAGTCCCCGCTTTGAATTTTCGGAAACCAAGTTCTATCGTCAGGAAATGGGTGTTGATCTTAAAAAGCAACTTTTGGCATTCGAAGCCTTGGTCGATCCGGTATCGTTGGCCCAGCGGAAAATTTTTTCCAACCAGCTTGAAGAACGCCTAAAATCGGATCGCGAATACCCGGAAAGCCGGCCGTTAAATATTGATCCAGGATATATGACAGAAGCCAAATTGGTTTTAGCCACCACCAAAAATAGAGACCATCGGATCTATCTTCAGCAGGGGATTTATGCCGAGATCACTCTTTTTTATCAGGGCAAAAAATGGAATTCGAGTCGATGGACCTATCCAGACTACTGTCGACACGATTTTCAGGAATTTTTCGATCTTTGTCGAAATTGGTTGCGTGAACGATATCAACAGTTGCGAGCGGAATCTGAAATGATTTAACGGTCCAACTGAGGATCAGATGACCTTTTTGCCGATCTAGGAAAAGAACGCGCAGCCTTGCTTGCAAATGGTAATCCTTACCAAGCCATTTACCATTGCCGGACCAAAATGTATTCTTGATCCAAGCTGTCCAAGTGCAAAACGCATAGCAAGGACGACTAAAATCAATTCGAACCATCTACGATGCCTAAAAGCAAGCCAACAATTCGCCGGTTGTGGGATCGCTTTTGGCGGCCATTTGCAGCACTGATCATGATTGCGATCAGCGTTGGATTCTGTCTGCCTGAGATTCCTTCCTTGAAAGACCTTAGCGGTGCTAGCGGGTTACAAGAACCTGAATCAACCGATAGCAAAATTGGTAACGCGGAAGATGTCGCGAAAGACTGGGATAAGCCCGAGTTTGTCCTTTTCATTACTGGCCGCCAACACGGTTACATTGAGCCCTGCGGCTGTATCACGTTGGAGCGACAAAAGGGAGGATTGATGCGGCGACACCGTGTCATGAAAATTCTTCAACAGCGAGGATGGGATCTTGTCCCAATCGACGCCGGGAATCAAATTCGAAGATTCGGGCAGCAGCCGTTAATCAAAATGGAAAAGACCTACGAGGCGTTGTGCCGAGTTATGGGCTACGATTCGATAGGGATTGGCCCGGACGATATCAAAACAGCTCCCGAAGATTTTGCGTCGGCGTTATTGAATGCGCCGACAAACGGAAAAACTCCATTTACTTGCGCGAATGTGAATCCCTACGATCAAGGATTCAACCAACCGTATCAAGTCATTGAGAAGAACGGAAAACGGATTGGAGTCACGATGATCATTGGGGATGAGCACGTTCCAGATGCGAATCCTGATTACAACCGAAAACCAATGGTACCGGCATTGGCTGATGCTGCTGCAAAAATGAAGGGTGAACGATGTGACATGCAGGTGTTGGTCGCATTTACCAGTCCAGACAATTGTCGAAAATTGGCTCAACGATTTACTCAGTTTGACTTAGTGGTGACAGCGGGTGGAGCTGGTGACCCAACGTTGGCTCCCGAAATGATTGCTACATCGCAAGGAAAAAAAATTCCAATGATTCAAGTCGGAGTCAAAGGGATGTACGTGGGACTGGTCGGAATGTTCAATCAAGGCGGTGTTTCAAAGATTCAATATAAAAGAGTGCAACTCGACCATCGTTATGAAGACTCAGAAGAGATCAAAGAGATTTTTAAGTCCTATCAGGACGAACTGAAAGATCGTTGGATCCGTGGGCAGTTAGAAGACATCAAACCCCGGCCTCACCCGTCCGGCAAGAGTTTCGTTGGTGCGGGGAAGTGTGCCGATTGTCATGACGAAGAATTTGAAATCTGGCAACATGGCGTTGATGGAAAAGGTGGACCTCATGCCGAAGCGACCATGGATCTTGAACAGAATCCAAACGACGATCGAGTTTGGGTGCAACGGCAGTACGATCCAGAATGTATGAGTTGTCATGCAACCGGATGGAACCCTCAAGGGTTTTTTCCCTACGCTTCGGGACTTCGTGATGTAACCAGAGACTTACATCTGCACGCCAATGGATGTGAAAATTGTCATGGCCCGGGTTCGATGCATGTTGCATTGCAGGAAAAGGCTGACCTTCAAGATTTGAGTTTGGCTCAGGAGACGCTTCGAAAAAAAGAAGCCCTCGCAATGCGAGTGACATTGAAAGAATCGCGGGAAACGGCTTGTAAGGAATGTCACGATCTCGATAACAGTCCCGATTTTCTGAAGGAAGGTGGGTTCGACAAATACTGGCCAAAAATCAAGCACGGCCGTTCGGCTTCTCAAAAAATCAGTGATCTTTTGGCTGATGTTGTCGATGGGATTCGGCCTGCTAACGAAGCCACCCAAATTCAGGATTGGCTGGAAGACCTGCAGGATCAAAATCCCGATCAAGTACCTGTGGTTGTCGGCGGCTTGGATATTTTGAAAAAAAACAGCAACAACCGAATCAATGTGGCTCGAGAAATTCTGAAAAACATCAAGCGTTAAATATATCCCGTAGTTGATTTCGTCTGAATTCCTCCCCGCCGAATTCTTTTGCTTGAAATCAACAACCGGGCTCGTTGCTTTATTGTTGAAACCAAGTGAAGACTGACGCTAATTTAAAATCCCTCCTAAAAAATTTTCCGTTGCTTGACGCTTCAACTGCGGGAATTTAGCCTGTCGGTATCAACCCAACCCTCATTTTGCAGGCCATCACCATGTCATCTAAATTTTCCCGACGCGAATTTGTGAAAACGGCAGCAGCAACCGCGACCCTCCCTTTGGTAACCACGGGCACTTTGATGGCTCAATCGAATCCGAAACAGGACGATGATGTATCGCTTTCCGGAAGGATCTTTAAAACTTTAAAGATCGGAATGATTGGAGAAGGTAAGTCGCTCAGCGAAAAATTCAATTTAGCAAAATCGGCAGGCTTCAAAGGAGTTGAACTTAATTCACCGGGCGTGAATATTGACGCCACTCTTGAGGCAATCAAAGAATCTGGAATTCCGGTCGACGGGACGGTGTGTTCGACTCACTGGCAAATTCGCCATACCAGCCCCGACGCTGAAGTCCGAAAAAAAGCGTTGGCAGACTTGATGACTGCCATTCAGGACACGCATGCCGTTGGTGGAAATTCAGCGCTATTGGTTGTGGGGCACGGTAAAGACGGAAAAGAAGAAGATATCTGGCCTCGGGCGATCGAGAATATCTCCAAAGCAATTCCGCTGGCGGCTGAATTGGGAGTGCAGATTGCAATCGAAAATGTTTGGAATCATTTTCTCTACGATCACAATGGTGATTCAAACCAAACCGCCGACAAGTTTGTCAAGTTTGTGGACGAACTTAATTCGCCTTGGGTGGGGATGCAATTTGATATCGGCAATCACTGGAAATACGGCAGCATGGGGGACTGGATTCGCAGCCTCGGAAAAAGGGTCGTCAAACTGGACTTGAAAGGATTTTCGCGAGCTAAAAACGCCTTCACAAAAATTGGCGAAGGGGATTTGGATTGGGCCGACGTTCGCAAAGCACTTCGAGAGATAAACTTTTATGGTTGGGCCGCTGCGGAAGTGGGAGGCGGTGATCTGAACCGGCTTAAAGAGATCTCGGCAAATATGGACCGAGTGTTCAACCTGGGGTAACCCAAAAGCTGCGCGACATGATTCCCTTAAGTTACGAAAAACGGAACGAAAAATCGCGTCGAACCTGATTTCCCAAACTTTGATCGTAGTTGCCGAGATATCGCTTTCTGTCATACTAAAGTAGAGCGACAGATGGGGTTGAGACAACATGAACCAAGATTCGGAATCAGCAGATAACAGCCAACCAGAGCCACCCGATATGACGGGCGTTGAGTTGGGTGACTATCTGCTGCTTCGGCGGCTGGGGCGTGGCGGGATGGCGGATGTTTACCTGGCCGAACAGGGTTCGCTGAAACGCAAAGTCGCATTCAAGATTCTGAAACCTGACCTTGCCCGTGATAAGTCGTACGTTCAACGATTTCGGCAAGAAGCTCAGGCCGCTGCGGGACTAATTCAATCCAACATCGTACAAATTTACGAAGTGGGGGAATGCGACGGGTTCCACTTTATCAGCCAGGAATATATTCAGGGCCGGAATCTGGGGCAGTATTTGGCTCGGTTTGGTGCCGTTGAGCAGGTGTTGGCAATCAATGTTCTTCGCCAAAGTGCGTTGGCGTTACAGGAAGCAGGTAAAGAAAATGTGATTCATAGGGATATCAAACCTGAAAATATCATGCTTTCGACGAAGGGAGAGGTGAAGATTACCGATTTTGGATTGGCCAGAATTCAGAACAACAAATCCGATCAAGCCCTGACCCAAATTGGGGTGACGATGGGCACGCCACTTTACATGAGTCCAGAACAGGTCGAAGGACACTCACTGGATCAAAGATCAGACATCTATTCGTTAGGAGTCACGGCTTACCATATGCTTGCCGGCGAACCGCCATTTTCTGGTGACAACGCCCTGACCATTGCTCTTCAGCACGTCAAAGATGATCCGATTCCGCTCGATGAAATCCGTCCCGACATCGTTCCCGAATTGTGCCAGATTGTCGCGCGGATGATGGCAAAGAAGCGAGAAGATCGACCTGCCGATGCCAGTGCTTTGATCCAGGAACTTCGAAAACTTAAGGTCGATCTCGATGACGACTTTGAATCCATCGTCGAAAAATTGGCAGTCAATGAGTCGGGGTCTCAATCGATTTACCATTCGACGTCGGTGACGGAGGCGAAGCTTGCGGCGACGCGGCAACTTCAACAAGTGATTCGCGGCAGCATGCCATCTTGGTGGATGCGACGGACGACTTGGTTGATGTTTGCGGCACTCGCTTTGGCCGGGTTTGTTGGGGGGACGATCACGGCACGTCAGACGCCGCCGCCGTCGCTGTTGAAGCTTACCAGTGAAACTCGAATCCCCAAAAAAGAATCTGCCAAAGCCCAATATGAAGCAGCTCAATTTGACGCTGCCTATCTGTTCGCCGACGACCCTCAAAAACAGGAACAGTATTTCAAAGCAGTCAACGAGTATTTTCCGGTGGATGCCCAATCCGATGTCTATACGGTCCGATTTAATCGTCTAGCCAAAGCTCGACTGGCCGAAATCTACATCATGCGAAATAGCTTTGATCAGGCAGAGGAAATTTTCGACGAGTTCATCACTTTGGATGGGCAGATGGTGAATGAGTTCAAAGTCATCGGCTACGCAGGAAAGGCGATTGTGTTGACGGAGTCCAATCCAGTTTCTGAGATCGACAAAAAAGCGGTTTTTGAAGAGATTGGGACTGCGATCAACAAGGTCAGCAAATTGGGAGTCGACCAGTTGAATGAATTTATGGCCGGACGATTCCAACAGGCGATCGATCAGTTCAATCAGAAAAACAACGAGCTGATGAGCCAAAACATCGACTGATTGCAGTTAGATTGAAAACAGTTGGTTTGCAGTTTTGAGACGTTTGTAAATTGGAGCCGATTTTCAGGAACCGAGGCTAACGCCCAAACGGCGAATTGTTGCAGTATCACCGGCAGTCTACGTCCCTCACGTTAATGCCCTGATCAGCCGCAGGCCGTTAGGCCCGGTTTTTGTTATGACTGGTTGTTTAGTGCAGTCGATTTTCAGGAGCCGAGGCTAACGCCCAAACGGCTAATTGTTGCAGTATCACCGACAGTCTATGTCCCTCACGTCAATGCCCGGATCGGCCGCAGGCTGTTAGGCCCGGTTGTTGTTATGACCTGTTGTTTAACGCCCGATTCATCACCAACTCAGTCAGACTGGCCTTGCTTCCATAACTGCCGGTCTGTGGCGAACCCTTATATGGCTGAGTTTGATCAAACCTAGCCAGTCAGCAGTTTACTAGAATCGGAAGTTTTGGTTGAACCACCACCAAAGTCGATAACCTAGTGATCGGTTGCCTACAAAAATTCTGGCTTGGCCACCCAAGCCGATTTTCAATGGCATGGTCGTCTGGTCCAGCGGAACTTTCGCGTAGTGTTGGAATCCGCTTTGTTGGTAGGCAGCGACCATTTCTAATACCGGGTCGGGTGATCCCATCCGCGACGACCCAGTATTTTGTTGGCTTTGAGGGTCCACCGACATATCTTCTCGGCGGATCGACAAGTCTGTATCGCTAATCATCTCAATTTTAGATTTGTAGACTTTGCCCGGTTCAGAGTAAAACTTGATTCGGGTTTCCTGGGTCACAGCGGCCAAGCGAATTTGATGTTCCGACAGGATGACGTACCCGTACCATTTCGACATGTCGGCGACTTCGCAAAATCGTTGTCCCCGTTGAGCCGAAATATTTCGATGTTGTCCGTACAGCAGTGGTTGAATATTGGACTCGCGGATTTCATCGGAATCTTCACCCGCATGTTCGTAAGGAATCGGCAAAACCGTGCCAGCGATTGGGCTACGCAGTTTTAAAAAGTACTTCTTTCGTTTTAAATCGGACTCAACATTTTTTAATTCCGCAAGCTCCGAGGCATAACTGGTCATCGGATTGCTGACCGAAGGACCGTCGTTCATCATCTGCCACTGGGCCAGTTTGAGGTCCCCTTCTTTTTGCAGAATCTGGCCTTTGGTTTTTTCGATTTGAATATCCAGATCGATGTTTTTTAAATTGGCGATGACTTCGCCAGCTTCGACCAGCTGTCCCGGTTTGACGTTTAAATCTTCCAACATCCCTGACTCCTGAACCCAGATCGTTTCAATTTTGTCTGGCATCACGACCATGCTGCAACGGAGGTAATGTGGGAACGGGATACAAAGGATGGCGCTCACGATGGCGATGGCAACCAGCAGCACGACTGAAAATCGGATCTTTTTCACTTGATGCATCCTTCCAGGGACTGACATGTATTTGAACAATTTGTAGCTGGGCATTCCCAGCATCCCCAACCCCGAAAAAACCGCGATGAACATTCCAACTGATTCGAGGTTATAAGGTTCCAGCATCGTCATCAGAAAATAGATGATCGAAAACAGGACGAACCAGCGATAGCAAACAGCAGCAATTGTAAACATTGCGAATGCCCAAGGCCGATTCGATGGCATCAATGGATCGTCCGGGATCTCCAGTCCAAGCCAATGCCTTCCCAATAGTGTTGTCAGAGCTTTGTTCGATTTTTGATACAGATTCGGAATTTCCAGAACGTCGCTCATGATGTAGTAACCATCGAAACGGAGCAGCGGGTTTCCGTTAAACAAAATGGTACTGATTGAACTGACAAGCATAATCCGCAGGCAAATGTCCTGAACCAATCCGGGCTGGACAAACCACCACACAAACGTGGCGATAGTGGCCAAGATCACTTCGACATACATTCCGGCTGCCCCGATCGCCGCCCGATGCCATTTATTTTTTAAACGCCAACTGTCGGACACGTTGCAATAAAGACAGGGAGTCAAAACCAACAGCATGAACCCGATTTCGTGGCATTCGCCACCTAACCGTTTGCATGACAAACCATGTCCGAATTCGTGAAAAATTTTGGTCACGCAAAGAACGATTCCAAATAGGTACCACTGCCTTGGATCAAAAAAAGCTTCGAATCCAGGCAGCTTGGCCGAAAACACGGTCCAGTTCATCAGCACCGAAACAAGTGCGGTGATGGCGGCAATCAGAGTGACCAGGACGGCAGGTTTTGTAAAAATCCACCAGGTGTAACGATTCAGGAAATTTAAGATGCGTTCGGGATCGAATCCTCGATAGCGGATCGCCAAGATGTTGGCCATCTGCCCCAACGTTTCCATCCGTCGGTTTTTTTGCCCCCGTTTAAGCAACTCAGCCCCCTGCCCTCCTACTTCGGAAATGACAAGTCCATCCTGATGGAATCGGGTCAAGAGTTGCTGGAGGTCGTTACGAGTGATCCTTTTGGGAGCAAATTTTTCGTGGTAGCTGTCCTGCAGTTCCTCGATCGTCTTAGTCCCGTCCAACTGCTTCAGTAAAAAGAAAACCGGCGGCGGGAATTGAAAGTATTTTTGTCCCAAAGGTTCTTTGATGACCCAATATTCGATCCCCTGGTAAGTTACGCGATCAAAAGTCAGATCCGAACGGATTTTCATCCGTACCGGGACGCCCGTTGGTTGTTTGGGGGCGACCGGCCGAGGTGGGTTCCCGGGGGGGACAGGGATGATCGACATTTCAAACCCTGATCAGAATAGAACTTTGGTGCGAATGAAATCCCAGATCTGATAAAACCAGACATACCCTAGTCGGTGCTTTCCGCAACGGACTCTGGCGGTGACTCCGGCGCCACTTCGAAGTTTCGATTTGAGATCTTCAAGTTGTTCGGCGGGGATGTCGACGATCGCTCGGATTACGATTTCGCCGGTCGATTGTTTTTGGAAGGCTCGCGATTCCAGATTATCACGATCCAATTTTCCGACAAAATTGAGGTTGGGATCGGTAGCAATTTTAAATTCGACTTCCAAGGGTTGGTTCTCGGTGCGATCGAAGGCTCGGTCGATATGCCCTACCCGTTCCTGAGGTACTTTCAGTTCCAGTTGCCAATCTCCATCCAGGTCGGCTACTTCGACTAACGGATAGTTAGGGTTGACGGGAAACTGATTCAGTCGGCGGCGAATTTGAGATGTAATCACGGTGCCACTAATCGGGCTGGTCACGGTCAACAGTTTTTCTTTTTGTTCCAGTTTTTCGATTTCAACGGCTAGAACTTCCAATTCGTCCTGACGTTGGTTCAAAACAATTCCCAGCTCTTCGCGTCGTTGGGGTTCGATATTGGGACTGGAGATTTGGGATTTGACATCGGTAATTTGATTGATCGTGGTGGCCCGTCGTTTTCGAGCATTGCTTAGTTCCGATTGTAAATCGATGTTTTTGAGAACGAACAGAGGTTGTCCTGCTTCGACTGCGGCTCTTTCTTTTTGGATTAAAATTTGATCCACGATGCCATCGGTTCCGGCGAATGTGGTTTGTCGCTTGCTAGGGTGAATGACGCCTTCGACCTTCATCCTCAGTTCCTTTGGAACAAAGATCATGGCCAGGATCAAAATACCCAGTGCGGCCAAACCGGTCATCGTTTTTCGGTAATGATCACGGAATAAAAGAGTTTGCAGCCAACCAAGTCGTTTCCAGACGGGAAGCATAAAAATCTCGCCATGCTTCCGTGTATTTTCGAGAGCGATTTCTGATTGATCGACAACCAGTTTGACATCGTCTTCGATTTGGTGCTGGTGCATATCGGCGTCGAAATATTCCAACACGAGTGCACCCAACTTGGTGCGTTGCCGGCGATTTTTGCTTTGCATTTCCAGGCTGGGCACTTCTTCCGCTTTGGCCAGTAGCGGGATCACAACGAGCGTTCGACTATGTGATTCGTCCAGGTATTCGTTGATCTTGCGAGCAACTTCCGGAGCCAATCCTTCGGTCGAGCCGACTACCCAGAATTGCGAATCGGCACTTACACTGGCGGTTGCCACGTTGGATAACAGTCGAACGACGTTGGCTCGGTTGTCAAACCTGTCTTGGCTACTGATCGCTTTGATTTTGCATCGAGTCCCATTCCATTTCCCGACGCTGACACGATCGCATTTGAGTAATCGTCTTGTTTCGTTGGCGATGGCGTAGGCGGTTTCGTCATGGTCGATTGACTGGTGAATTTCGTGGACGAATTCCATGCGTTCATGCCACGAGTCTGCGTTTTCGGATAAACGCGATAAATCCTGTTTTTCAAACCAGCGTTGAAATAGCTGTGAGATTTGGGAAAGAAATCTCAGATAACCTTCTTGGGCTTTCGTGCTTATATCACCTCGTTGCACTAATTCCAATGTGCCGCAGCATTCTTTGTTGCTCGAATATACGGGCGAAAACAGCATTAAAAATGCTTCGTCTCGAGTGGCGTCGGAATTTTCAGCGGCAAGGGAACCGGTAAAAGCATTGGAATTGACCCCCATGGGCATTTGCCGGTGGACCACTTCCAAAATGGCTTTGTTGTGTTGGGGATTGTCTCGCGAAGTGACCTGGCGAGCCGTGTCGTGAGGGGCACTTCCGGATAGATGGGTCAACCGAGGGGTGTTATCACCGTTGACCTGCCAAAGTAACGCGCCGTGGGCACCGGTGATTTTGACCACTTGCGAAAGAACGGTATCGCAAAACTGGTCAAAGCTTTCTTCCGTTTGAGCCATTTCTGTTAATCGCTGGATCGTGCGACGGACTTCATCTCGAATGGCTGCCGAAGATGCCGGTTGTTGTTCGTCGGTTGACATAAAATGACAATTCCACTGCCTGTAGCGGTCCCAAAATCGGAAGAATACCGTGAATTATAGGATTGAGTGAACAGAAGGGAAACAAGTTCCAACCGTTTCGGGGATCTTACTGTGAAATCGTTCGAGTCACTCGTTACGATCGTTGAATTTTATTAATCAAAGTTATCAAGGATTGGGTCGAGCCCCATTTCACGTTGTGATTTAGCGAGCATTTTCTCGTTGTACATGAGAATCCGGCGGGATCGATAGTGCTGATTTTCCACTTTCTTCTGAGCTTTATGGAATAGCTTGACCCAAAACGTGTCAGTTCGAGAATTTGCTGATTTACGATAGGCGTCTGCCTTTTGTTTTCCGAAAGCGGAATCCAGCAATTTATCCTCCGCTGAAATGTACATCTGCACCGATCCATTTTCACCTTGGCGCCCACAACGACCAAAAAGTTGTTGGTCGATTCGGCTGCTTTCATGCATTTCTGTCCCTATGACATGCATTCCACCAAGACTCAAAATATCTGCCCGTTCGCTTTTTATGGATTCTATCTTGGCTTTGTCAGGTTCACCATGAATGTCTACCGCCATTTCCGGGTCACCTCCGATTTTGATGTCAGTTCCTCGTCCGGCCATGTTGGTGGCCACCGTGATTTTTCCTCGCTTCCCAGCGTTGGCAATGATTTCGGCTTCTCGTTCAATTTCTTTGGCGTTCAAAACTTCGTGCGCCACTTTGTATTTGGACAACAGCTGTGATACGACTTGTGATTTTCCGATCGACCTCGTTCCGATCAGAATCGGTCTTCCTGTTTTGTGAATTTCCAGAGTGTCTTTAACCACTTCCTCGAACTTGTCCAATTCGGTCGGGAAGTACTTGATCGGGTTTTCAATCCGTTTGGGCGGTTTGTTTGTCGGGATGACCGAGACACCCATATGATAGATTTTTTTAAATTCTTTTTTCGACGACAATGCGGTTCCCGTCATTCCACCGAGGTAAGGAAAACGAGATACGAATGCCTGAACCGTAATCTTCGCCGACGCATTGGTATCCATCGTGATTTCGACGTTTTCCTTAGCTTCGATGGCCTGATGAATTCCACGACTCCAGCGACGTCCCTCTGAAATCCTGCCGGTGGATTCGTCGACGATCACGATCTCACCTTCGCGAACTACATATTCTCGGTTACGTTGATAATCTCGGTAGACCTGGATCGATCGTTCAACAAAGTCGTACATTTCCAGCAATCCGACACCGGCCAATTCTGGAGACTTGGGTATTGCCCGCACTAAAGCTGTTCCTTCTGGGGTTAAATCGACCGACCTTTTTTCTCGGTCGTACCAGTATTCTTCGTCCTCGCGAAATTTGGGTGCGGATTGAGCGGACCAACGATAAATTGCCTTTTGTTGTTCTTGCGCTGACTCGTCTTGGGCGGTTGAAATGATCAGTGGTGTCCTGGCGTCGTCGATTAAAATACTGTCGGCTTCGTCAATTAAAATGAAATGAGGTTCACGGTGGACCGGTTTCGCGTTGGGGGACTCGGCACCGCCACCCCGGTCTCCAAACCAAAGTTGCGATTGTTGTTGTTCGCGTTCTCCCGAATGGTCTCGTAAAAAATCGAAACCAAACTCCTTCATCGTTCCGT
Source organism: Planctomycetota bacterium (assembly GCA_039200505.1). Lineage (GTDB taxonomy): Bacteria > Planctomycetota > Planctomycetia > Pirellulales > Pirellulaceae > Mariniblastus. Next base: position 20,756 of record JBCCSJ010000017.1, read on the forward strand.
AGGTCAGATGGCACTGATAGGCGGCTCGGCGTTGTTCCCTCGACATCCCAGACTGGATCACACCAATGGATAATCCCAGCGAACGATAAACTGGCTGCATCCATTCTGCATCCCGTTTGGCCAAATAGTCGTTCGACGTCGCCAACAACGCTCCCCTGCCCGAAAGTGCGTATACAAACATCGGCAGTGTAGCGGTAAGAGTTTTTCCTTCGCCTGTCCTCATTTCGGCAACGTTCCCGCGGCACATCGTATAGCCGCCCAATAGTTGCACATCGTAATGCGTCATGCCAAGCTGCCGTTTACCAGCAACCTGGACCAATGCAAATGCTCGTTCGATCAATCCGTCAATCTGTTCGGTTTGTCGACTTTCAAATCCCAAATCCAAAGCAATGTCCGACAATTCGGAATCGGATTTGTGCTGGTAATCGTTGGCGATTTGCTTGATCCGGTTGACGATCGTTCCGAACTGCACAGGGTTACCCAAAAATTAAAACGGAATCAAATGTTCCGAAAGCATAACAGAACATCCCGACTTGAAAAATCGAGTTTTCAATTTGGGTAATGCTGAATGAAACCAAAGCGTTGGTATCGAGCATCTAAAAACAAGTAGCTTGAATTAGCAACCCAGCTGGATGTCGGACGACCCCGATGCGACCACAAAAACATCGTCTGCTCCTCTCGACATAATGGTAAAGCAATCCGTGGCGAGTTCACCAATGATGACATCGACACCTGTCAAAACGGCTCGGTTTTGAACGCGTGTATCAGCGTCGGGGCTATCTAAAATGTCGCCGGTGCTGGCCAGGATAAGCTGATTTCCTACCAAACTATTTCCTGACATCACAATGTCGGAATTCGCACTGATGTTAGTGTTTTGGACCGAGTTATAACTGATAGATCCGAACGTCAGGAAATCACTAAGATCGGTTCCCAGATTGATGAGTGTTCCCTGCAGATCGACATGGCCGATGATTTGGGTGTCGGCATCAAAACTGTCAGTAATCAATCCATTGGCCCGAATGGTTAGGCTTTCCGCCCGGTTGATGCCGTACAAATTAAGTCCGCTATTTTCAATGATTTCTACAGAACCTGTCGCCTGCACGTTGGTCGACAAAGCGTCGTACCGATCTGTGATCTGATCTCCAATGACAATGTCGCTGCCGGTGAAGGACGCATTCCCGGTGGCGAAAAAACTGCTGGTGGTTGAATCAGTGATTGAACCGGTTGATTGCAATTGAATGTCTCGAACCGAAGTTTGTCCAGTTAAAAGGATATCGTTGTCTTGCTGAATCTCGGCCAGCCCATTGGGGGAGTTCACCGTCAGAGATCCGAACCTGATTTCATCATCGGCCTGAACGCCAATTTCGATACTGTTAGCGGCTGAAAGTTGAGCGGTCGTCGTGACTGCAATCTGCGTACCTCTGCCTGTAGTGGAACGATAAACATTTGAAAGAGTACCGTTTGACTGGATCGCTAGGCTGTTGGCGAAATTGAATCCAACGATATTCATACTTCCGTCCTCAGAAATCTGGAAGTGTTGGTCGACTTGAAAAGCAATCGAACCGGCATTGAACTCATCAAAAAAAGTGTCTCCCAAGGCGACATTGTCGGCCCAGAACATGGCAATCCGTTCCACGTTAATTTCGGAATTCACCGTATCAGTTACGTTTCCATCCGATGTCAGATAGAAGCGACGCGAAGAGTTGTCTTCAGTAAATTGGACTGAAGAGTCTTCTGTATAATGAAAGTCACCGGCGGCATTAAACTGTACCGATCCGGTGTTGATTTGGTCTGCCGATTTGTCCCCCAAAATAATGTTAGAGCCGCTTTCGAAACTTGCCAGTCCAGCAACATTCAAGGCCGTGTTATCCGAGTTAATGATCTCAAATTCAGATACGAGGTTTAAACTAGAAGCCTGATTGCTTCCAACCAATTGAATTCCCGAGTCGGCCTGAAAGTTGACTGAAGAACTCGAAACAAGCGTGACTGTGTTGGCCCGAATGAAGTCGGATAGGTTCTCTCCGACCTGAATCGCATTTTGACTTCGCAACGTTAGTTGGCCGGAAACGTCGACCACGGAACTTTCGATGTCAAAAATGGTGTCGGTCGATTCGATTAACAGGCTGGGAGTCGAAATGATTCCCAAAGTCGTTGAGTCATCTTCGTGGATCTCGGTGAGGGTTCTGGTTGTCGATCGCAATTCGCCCAATCGGATCGAGTCGCCAGATTGATTTCCTAAAACGACTTGATCTGAGTTAAGTGTCGTTACTCCGGCGATTTCAATGTTGGCACCTTCAATATTGTCAATCGTTTCATAGGCGATCGCTGTAAAATCAGCGTTAGCTGCAACAGATGCAAACCGGAAACTATTGCTAGTCGTCAGCACAATGTTTTGCTGTGATGAAACAGAAACATCTCCCGCAAAACTGCTTGCGTAGTTGTCGATCTCGATTTCGTTGTCGCCTGCTTCTAGATAGGTATCCCCATGCACGACAAGCCAACCGACGAAGTAGTCGTGAATGGCTCCCCCAGAATCATTGTCGTTCATGGTGACTCGCAAGTCGCCATTAATTTCTACTGTTCCGTTGAAAGTGACTTCGTTGATTCCCGAAATGTCAACGCTTTGAAGATTCGTTCTGGCCAGATTCGAAAAATTGCCGCGTACCGTAAATGACTGGTCGGTTGCCGCTGACGAACTGTTAAAAACCTGAATATGTCGCACATCGGTGTACGCGACATGTTGCTCACCCGCAAGATTGGTGTCGATGTCATCGGACCCATTGATGAGCATGCGGACGCTGCTCCGGTCGAGCAAAACGGAATCGCCAGTTTCGGTCATCTCAATACTAAGAGTGCCGGTGTCCTGATCGAATGATGAAATAACGGCCAGCAGTCTTCGATCTTCGAGAACTTGATAATTCGATTGCCGACGACGGCGACGAGTAGGTCGGGTTGGAGATGGCATTCTGTGTTTCCGATGGGCTTGGTTGTCAGAAATTGGGAGGAGTCTGGAAGGTGATGATTCGCTGAATGCTAAATTGCAGATCGCTGCAATAGCGGTTGCAGTTCCAAACGACTCAGCGGTGTTCACCAAGGTTAGCCAACAGTGGCGAGCTATCCCGATATTCGGCAAGATCGACCTAACCGGTACAGTCGAATCTGGAGCATACTTTCAGATCAACGAAAACCGGATCAGATTCGAGTTGGAACCGGCCCGAAACCGTTCTTTGTCTGGGTTGGTGCTAGCAGGCGATATTGCAGGTGGACAATCTCTTGAGACAGAGTATGGAAACCACTACCCTGCCCGCGTAATAAGAATGAAATTAGTGGGCAATTTTTGTCGAATCGAAATCGATTCGTTTGCCCAACGGATGATATGAACTGAACGCCACAACCGAACGTACACATCGCGGTTTAAGTTTGAATGAGGTAGCAATGTCCCAATGTTAAGTTTCGACTTCAAAAAGAGCAGTCGAAAGTGTTTCGAAAGTGGGCGAGAGTTTGCACCTGGTGAATCGTTCGTTTCTGCGTTGGTTGAAGTTGGCGTCGATACACAACGGCGAGACTTTTCAGAAGAGTTGTGGAAAGGGCCCGACGAGTCCGTGATTGGGTGGTGGAAATCACGCGTCCCAGAACGCAAACAGGGACGAGTTTATTGGGCGCCGCGTGACGTTATGCTTGCCTACTTCAAACACGTTCTCGAGCAACCAACCATGCTCGATGTTGCTTATGTCGTGGGTTTGCTATTGGTCCAAAAGAAAATTCTGACTCTGTTTGACGACGGGAGCGACGAAAACAATTTGCACCTTCATAGCAAATTCGAAAAAGAGCAGTACACCGTCCCTGTTGTCGAGCTTGATCCGGTCAGGCTCCAGCAAATACAAGAAGAATTATCCGAACGATTGTTTACCGACGAACCGATTGAATCAGAGGCGACACCGGATGACTGAAAAAACGGGAACTCTGATTCTGGGTTGGGTAACGAATTTGGGTTGCCTAATCACCCAGGTACGATTTGCTGCGGTTCTTTTTGTGGTGTGGGTCGCCGCGAACGTAACTTGGACAAATGTTGTTTCAGGTCAAAATTTTGGGCAGCTATTCAGTTTTGGAAAACGAGCGCCTGAACTTCCGGTGGTGTTCGATCAGACGCCTAGTCAAAAACAGATATTCGATCTTTTTGAAAGTCGGCTTTCGGTTTTAAAACAGTTAGATTCCAACGTCTCGATTTCCATGCCAGGGATGCCCAAGATCAAAGGTGTCCTTCAGATTGAATTGCCCAGTCGAATGCGGCTCAAGGCCGGAATCATGGGAGTGTCCGAACTAGGCGTTGACGTAGGTGCGAACGAGAAAAACTTCTGGATCTGGACCAAAGCTTCATTACCGGGACAACCTCCGGCATTTTATTTCGCTGATCAGCAACTTTTTCGACAAAGTCATCTTTTCCAAAGCATTCCGCTGGATCCGAATTGGCTGGTCGATGCCACAGGTTTGGTTCGATTTGATCCAACCGATACCCACTGGGGGCCTCAAGTTTCAGAGCATGGTTTGGTTATGATTTCGGCCAAAGATACTCCATCGGGCCGATTGTTTAAACGCACGTTGATTCATCCCCAAACGGGGTTGGTTATTCAGCAAGCGATTTATAATTCACAGAATCAGCGATTGGCTTATACGAATTCCACCGACTATCGGCCTTATGATTTGCCGGGCGGTCAAGGGAAAATCGGGCTGCCTCATCTGGTTCAGCTTCACATGACTGGTCCCGATGGAAAAGACGAAATGATGGTCGTTAACGCATCGAAATATTCGCTCAATTCTTTGTATGGTGACCCGCGAAAGATGTGGTCGATGCCTCAGCCGACCAACGTTCAAAAGCTTGATTTGACTGCAGCTGTAAGGCCAAACCTCCAAGTCACTGGTCCTGCCAATGTTCCGCCGTTTGACTCATCGGGGACAGTCCGTTACTCGCGTCCCGGTAGCAACCCCTATCCTGCTCAACCTGCCAATTCCTATTCGACCAATCCCGTCCAGATTTTGCCGCCTCGCAGGTCTGGCCAAGTTCCAAGTCCAACTCCGAATCGACAGTCCTATTCGCCGTCAAGTTACCGTCAAAAATAATTCAAGGCGGAGGATAGCAACTGGGCTCGCCAGCTTACGCCGCCTTGATTGAGATGATCTTGAATCAGGTTTCGACTAACGGCTTCGCCTTGGTTCGTTTGGATTTTGACCGTTGATCATTTCTGTCGGAGTTTTACCGTATGACTTTCGAAACGCTTCTTCGAAGTTGACGTCGTTGGCCAGTGCCTTCATCAATTTTGAAAAACTGGAACCGCTGGATCGCAGATTCTTGACAAACAGATAACTAACCAAAGCAGCTTTATCGGCCGGCATTTTATTCTGGATGAAGTCGTCTGGTCGGACCATTTCGGAAAAAGCAGTCTCGGCGTTACCATCAAGCGACTTCATGGCGTCATCGCGACTGTAGATTTTTTTTGCGGTATACAGGCCGAGACCGTCGGCAAACCAACGGGGGATCTCTGGCCCCAGACTTGCCACATGTACCGAAGCAATTTGAGAAGCGATTAGGGGCTGCACATCTTCTACGGTTTGGTTTCGCGTCATCAGCAGCGTGGCGTAGGCATCGATGGTGGTATAACCCCAATGCCCCTTGAGGCTTTTGGGAAAGTCGCGTTTTTCGACCATCTTGCCGAATTCGTTGAAATCATAGCGACGATCAAAAACGAAAACTGAGATGTTGCCTTTCACAAGTGGACGACCTGAAGCTGCCCGAAGCTCTTTTGCAATTTTGGGAGCCAATCGCTCACAAAGTAAGGATACATCATTCAATCGGGATTCAGTCGTCGAACCGGTCACAACGAAGTTGTCGCTGGGTACTTCAAGACTTTTCACATCGTCCATCACAAGTTTCCATGTTCGTGACGCCAGCGCTAAACGATCCGCTGAAAGCTCCTCATGGGATTGGGAGTCTGCTTTGACTTTGGCAGCGACTGTAAACATGGCCAGCCGATCATCACCTCCATCGAAACTGGCTCCTTCGTCGATCCAACGGGCAATCTTGTCGATTATTTTGTCGTCCAGTTTCCCTTGCGGCGGCATCACCTGAACGCCGTCGCCTCGCAACCGTGCAATCAAAGGACTTTCATCGCTTTTTCCAGGAACGATCGGGTTTCCGCCATCTCCGCCGCGCAATAACGCACGAAAATCTGCCATGCTGAAGTTTCCGCGAGGATTTTGGGTGATGTGACAGATGGCGCAATGCTCCAGAATCACAGGTGCAACGTCTAAACCGAATGAAACGGTTTCCTTTCCCGTTGGCGCTTTAGCCACCACCCGTTGACGTTCGGGGCGTCGAGCCATGACGTAAGTGTTCAAACTAGCTCGCGGATCTTCACCATCAAATTTTGCACCTTGTTTGATCCAGTCCTTCAGGATTTTGATTTCTTCTTCGGCAACCTTGGTTCCTCCGGGTGGCATTTCGCCGCTTTCGATCACCTCAATCAGTCGACTCGTATCAGGTAACCCATAGGCGATTGCGGTACTTTTATCGAGTGCTTCAAAACTGGCAAAACTAAAATCACCTCGGCTACGGTTGACGTGGCAGTTACCACATCGGGAAACAATGATGGGAGCTACTGATTTGGTAAAACTGATCACTCCACCAGCCCCGCTCATGCCACCGAAAGGTTTTAGCTCGGGCAGTTTTTGATTCTTGGCTCCTAACAATTCGTGAGCTTTGACCAATCGAGTGTATTCAGGGGTCAGTGCTTTTTCGAGTTCTTCGGAAGGAGAGTCCGCAATTTTTTCGAACTCTTCGATTGCACGTTCGATGTATCTTCGACTCGATTCATAGTTTTCCGATTTGAACTGTTGGCCAGCCAGATCGATATTCTTTTGAATCTGCTTGATCGCTCTGTTCTGCCGAGAAGAAATTCCCTCCTGAGCATCGACCCGAATTGCAGAAGTTCCCAAAACCAGCCATAAAGCCATTGTCCAAGATGCAATCGGATAGAGGAGTCGAAATCCAAATCTCATCATTCAGTTTCCGGGATTGAATAAAATGCAAATCAGGGATCAAAAGTTGTAGAATCGAGGAAGAAGGTCGGACCACCCTTCTAAGTTTAGCATTCGGTGGAATCGAATCCTAATCTCCAATCAGAAGCGTGACCTTCCATTCGTTGATTCCGTGACGCACGCAATCCCTTTGTAGAATGTTTGTGCGTCTGGATTTGTTGACCGAATTGCGATGACCTGGAGGCAAACGTATAAAACTACGGCAAGAATCACTACCATTAGGATGATTATCGCGGGTAAAAGCCAACTCGGAGGGCGACCTTTTCGCTTTTTCTTTTTGGACGACTTTTTTCGGGTGACTCCCAGATTCCCCTCACTCTTGGACTTCGTCTTCGGATTCGGTTTCGATTTCGAATCAGTCGGATTCGGGGACGTTTTTCCGCTGGCAGAAATCTGAATGGATTCGATTGGATTGACGTCTGGTTGTGGCTGCTCAGACGGTTCAATCATTGCGACAGAATTGTCGTCCTTTGGAGAAGTCGGCAGACTATTGGGGTCGGGCTGCAGACCATCCGTTTCGATCAGTCGGGTCAAATCGGATTCGATGGTGCCGCAATCTTGGTAGCGGTCTTCCGGTTGTTTTCTCATCATCTTGTTAACTAGGTCAACAAGGGGCTGGGGGCATCCTTGACGACTGTGGCGAATGTCTTCCGGTTCCCGCGATTGGTGCATAGCGATTCGCTGCGCTAATGTACCTTGTGGGAACGGGGTTTTACCGGCGAGCAGATAGTAAAACGTACATCCCAGGCTGTAGATGTCGGCACGATGATCGACTTCATGGGAATTGACCGCCTGTTCAGGGGATAAATAATCCGCAGTCCCCATTACTTTATCGTTGTACAGCAAAGTCAACGATTCTTCGTCGTCCTGTTCCATGAGTGCCAGCCCAAGGTCCAGGATTTTGACATGCCCCTCGGATGTCGAAAGCAAGTTGGCGGGCTTAATATCCCTGTGTACTAATTCGCGGTCGTGGGCATGTTGAAGTCCTTTGCAGGCTTGAGCGATAAATTTGGCTGCAACATCAAAAGGAAGTCCGCCGTTGTCGGTTACCATCTGATGAAAGTTTTTTCCTTCGACGTACTCCATCACCATGTAATGGGTATTTTCTTCTTCGCAAATGTCGTAGATGCGGACCACGTTGGGGTGGTTTAGGCTCGCTGCTGCCCGGGCCTCAAGGTAAAACCTTTCGAGATAACTTTTGTCGGCCACTTTTTTACGAGGAAGCACTTTGATCGCTCTCAGTTGGCCTGAGATTTTATGTTCGGCAAGGTAGACACTGCTCATGCCACCACTTCCCAAGTGGCCAAGAATCCGAAACTTCCCTAAAAAGAATCCTTTGTATTTGCCTGCTTTCAGTTTATCGAAGTGCCAATTGGTGATCAGGCCTGACTCAATCAGATGTTGGGCCAATTCGGGAGTGCCGAGTGTTTTACCGGCGGCTAATTCTGCCAGGCGCGCCAATTCCGGTTTAAGTTTCTTTTTCGATACGAGGCCGGATTTTTCCAGCAGTCGAAGGAAACTCTTTGCACTCGGTTCGGCCATGAATTCTTATCTTTGGACTACTTTCGACTTTCGCACAGTTACTATACCGTCGAAACTATTTCCGGGATGATCGCGGCGGCGTTGAAGCTGCGACCGTTGTTTTCCTGTTTGCCCGAAAATTGCAACTATTTAAGTATACCAAACTCACTCCTGTTATTTGAAATCACGATGAATCATCTAGGTCTGTTTGCCAAATATTGGGAACCTGGAAAAGTCAAAACGCGATTGGCCAAAACAATCGGCAACGAAAACGCGTGTTGGTTGTATCGGTCTTTCGTGTTGCACCTGATAAGCAGGTTGGAAGGCTGCGGCGATCGCCGAAGTATCGTTTACTCGCCCCCAGAAAAAAGATCTGAATTCCAGTCCGTCGCAGCGGCATGGGAGCTTACGCCTCAGTCGTCAGGAGATCTCGGGACCCGGATGTGTCAGTTTCTTAACGATCAATTCGAAAGTCAATCGAATCGACAACCAGATCCGGCACCCGTCCACAAATCGCTGATCATTGGTGCTGACTGCATGATGCTCAACGCGGAAGTGATTCGAGACGCCTTTGATACTCTGGATAATTGCTCTGTGGTTTTAGGGCCATCGAGAGACGGAGGTTATTATCTGGTTGGAATGAAGGATCGTTGCTTCGAGTCTATTTTTGCAGGAATTGAATGGGGAACTTCAAACGTCCTGGCAGACACGATCAAAATACTGGAACAGAATTTAATCGAATATCGGTTGCTCGATGAAAGTTTCGATATCGATCACATCGAAGATGTCAAAGACCTCAAACGAGAATTAAGTTTCAAAAACGAGATCGACGAGTTGGATCAAAATTTGTTGAATCAAATAAACAAATTGGTTTTTGATGGTCAGGATTTCGAGGGAAATGTTTGATGAGTTTCGTGGTTGTGGGTGCTGGAGTCATCGGTCTTTCGATCGCATTCGAATTGGCTTTACGTGGTCATCGGGTCAGCATTCTGGAATCAGGCGTTGTTGGAAAAAAAGCGTCGTGGGCGGGGGCAGGCATTCTTATCCCTGCCAATGCGGAAACGGCGATCCATCCGATGGAGCATCTCGAAGCGCTTAGCCACGACGTCCATCGGGACTGGTCAAAACGGCTTAAAGAACTGACGGGGATCGACAACAGATTTAGCCTGTGCGGAGGAATTTATCTTGCTCGCACGCTCGGAGAACAGGCTACCTTGGCGGGCAGTTGTCTTGAGTGGCGAGCCAGAGAAATACCGTTTGAAGAATTTACCGATTCCGATTTTCTTGCGAGGATGAAACCGGGACAAGAGTTTCGAAAGATTTTGTGGTTGCCCGGCGAATCCCAAATTGAAAGCCCCAGTCACCTGCAAGCTCTCGCTGCCGCCAATCAAAAACTCGGAGTCAATATTTCAGCGGGGCTTGATGGTTTGAGATTTGTTAGAAAAGCTGGTCGGGTCCATTGCATGAATTCGGCATCCGACGATACGGACGTGACTTACATTTTCGCGGCAGGTGCTTGGACCAGTCAGATTTTAAAAGATTTAGAGGTCTACCTTCCGCTCCAACCTGTTCGCGGGCAAATGGTCCTATATCGTATTCCACTTGAAACCCTGTCGCCGCTTCCAGGAGGACCGGTGATTAATGAAGGGACTCGATACCTTGTCCCTCGATTGGATGGGCATGTTTTGGCTGGTTCGACGATCGAGGAAGTAGGATTTGTAGAAACGACGACTGATTCGGGAATCGCCGATATTCGGCAATGGGCCGAGGGCCTATTTTCAGAGCTCAACGATTCTACTTATGTCAAATCGTGGGCCGGTTTACGCCCCGGATCTTACGATGGGTTTCCCTACCTGGGGCGGATCACAGAATTAGAAAACGCATTCGTGGCGACAGGACATTTTAAAGGTGGACTTCAATTAAGCACTGCCACCGCTATCGTGATGTCGGATCTGGTTGAAGGAAAACAGCCTCGCATCGATCTCGATCCATTTTCACCCAACCGGGTTTCAAAAATGGACGCGTAACAGGAACACTTGGCTGTCCTTACCTGAAAAAACCTTGAAATCCGAGTCTCTACCGAATTCGTCGAACGCGATTTTGCCAAACTGTGTCACGATTTCTTCAACCAACATTTTGTTGCCGCGAACAACAAACCAACACCCATCAGATTCAATGGCATCTTTCACATCGTTGATTGCAAAGTGTTGTCGGGCCATCGTAGGCCTCGGTATGACAGGATTGAATTTGACTCGGTAGATCCCCCGCAGCGGAAACGTCAGGTATTCAACGAACGCACTGTTTTCTATTTCCAGGCTGGCGGAATCTTCAATGACGTTGGCAAACAAAAATACCGGCTTGTCCTTGTAAGCCGATGTTCGGTTGATCTCAAGCACGATCGGTTGCCATCGTTCCGTTCGAAAAGCGGGCAGCCTCGATTCCGAAACGAGTTGACGATAAAACGGGCTCATCGCGACAAAGGTTAGCACAATCAAAAAAGCCACTGGAATTTGGAACTTTCGCAACTTGATTTTACCGATCATGATGGCGGCAAAAATCGGTGCAGCGACCCAGGTGACCTGCAGGTATCGTGAAAGACCGATCGGGACTCCAATCGCAACAAGGATGCAGAGACTAAGGATAGGGACTGCAAGGCATAGTATAAGTGTTTGCCATGCGTAGTGACTTATCGAAAGCCCGACCGGATCAGTAGTATTTGCGATCGTCTCGCTTGGTCGGGATCCATTTCCAATGCCTAAAAATTGATAAAGTCCAACCAAGGTAATCGGGATTAATAAGAAACCGATCCAATCAGGAAGTAAGTCTCCGAACACTTGGGCCAGTGAAGAAAGGGAGTTCCAGTTTTCTTTCCGTGAGTACGCGGTAGAGACCGTTCGTAAAATCGGTATGCAAGCAATCGAAGTGATGGACGCCAAAATGAGGCTTTGGACCAAAATCGAAACTTTTCGTTCTCGAATGAAATGATAAATTACGTAAATGACTTCTGCCAACAAAAGCCAGACACATGTGACGTGGGTATAAAGCAATGCGATGGTTAAAAAAATCAGTCCGACTGCCGTAGGCCAGTGCGGTACCTTTTGCGTTGCCGAGATTCGACTTAACCAGCGAGCGAAAAAATAAAGCTGGAGCAGTCCTAAAAATTGCAACATGGCATAAGGACGACCTTCGGAACTGTAGAAAATGAAATTGGGGTGAATCGCGGTGGTTATCGAAGCCAAGGTCGTGGCAACGCGATCCTGGCTCCATGCCCAAACCCAAACCTCGCAGGTGAACATCAATCCTAGCCCACAGGCCAAAGAGACGATTCTGGGCGGAAAAAGAGAATCCGGCAGCGAGGCGTTTACCAGCCAGCAAATCCAAAAATAGAGCGGCATCTGGTTGCCCAGGATCGAGCGATCAAGAACTTCGTTCAGTGATCCGTCGATGACCCAAGAAGTATGCAGCTCATCCAGCCAAATCGGTTCGGTAAACGCGTGAAAACATCGTAGCGCCATGGCGGCAACGACGATGAAACCGAGCATGAGATGGGAAAGGGTTATCTTCATCACCGAAAGTTGCTGATCGCGAATGGATAGACCCGATGCGACCGCCTTTGGCGGACAAAATCCACGAATCAATATGACAAGATCTTAATTAACCGAGTGCGGAAATTGAATCGCCCCAGTGGACCGATTGGATGGAATTGACCGCGTTGTTTCAGTAAATCGACCCTTCTAGCTAGGCCACCTAAATCCTAAGCCACCTGAATCCTAAGCCACCTGAATCCTAAGCCACCTGAAACCTAAGCCACCTGAAACCTAAGCCACCTGAAACCTAAGCCACCTGAATCAGGC
>JBCCSJ010000018.1:0-32073 GCA_039200505.1 Planctomycetota bacterium
AGATTCCAATTAAAGCGTGCCTCACCAGACTGTTGTTTGTGAATCGTCCCACCGGAAAAATTATTGAACGTACTGTCAAATGCGAGGTCAGAGTCTGAAAACAAGTTGAATTTGGCACCGGCCCGGTTATTCCAAACTCCTTGACCGCCGGCTCCGTTGAAGAACACGAAGGGGTCCACATCAACGTCAGCAAAACTTTCAACGGTGGCTTCCAGTCGACCATCATTCACTTCGGCCGTTCCTTGAAGAATCAAGTTTGCATTGCCGGAAATCGTGCCGTCACCCCAGATAAAATGGTCGGTGACCGTCAGATCGGTATCCAAAGTGATATCACTGGTTCCCCAGTCGTATTCGAGCTCTCGAATCGTTGCTCCGCCAACTGTGTTTTGAGTGATCTGACCGATCCCAATAAAAGCACTGGAATTCGCGCCGGGAACGCCGTTGGACCAATTTCCAAAATCACTCCATAGTCCATTCTCAAAATCGATCCAGCGAGTATCCTGGGCATGAATCGTGGATGGATTGAAGAGAAAACAAGTCAATACACATCCCAATATCCAGAAGGGAAGGGCTTTCAACATTCTCATTGGAACCACTTGGAAGTTAGATAAGGCCGAGAAAACCAGTCTAGTCTAATCAGAAAGATTCTCCAAACTCACTGACAAATTCTTGCCCTAGTTCCGAAACAATTCGTCTCATCTGAAACACCGAGATTGAGGGACCATCTTCAGACGAAAATTCTGGCGTAAGCCAGCCGAAGATGGAAAAGTGGTCGAAGCAATCTCAGAATTTTGAATTCCAACCCTACGATGAATACTTTTCAAGCGTTGTTGGAAACGTTGACCTGTGAAAAACATTATCGCTTCTTGTTTTTGACAGTCAGACCGTTTCTTTCAAAATGCTTCCGAAACCACTCATTGACAGGAGCTGCACTTACGGACGGATGATATTTAGCACCCTCACTGGGCACCTCAATCCTGCAACGTGCCACTAACTCACCATACTCGTCCAATCCAGCCAGATTTTCCCACTCATCGGGATCGATGCTGTGATCGTATAGTTCTTCATCGCCGTTTTCGTATTGTATGTAGCGGTGCTGATCGGTCCGCAACGAATGACAGCCTCGGGCGTAAGTTGTTAGGACACCAAATTGCCAATCCATCTTCGGATCCTCCATCAACAGCCGCAAACTGTAACCTTCGTTGGTCCTCTTTGGCGGCAATCGACATAAATCCAGCAAAGTAGGGTAAACATCAATCAGTCCAACCGGCTTTTTGACTTCCGAACCGGTCTTAAATTTGTTTTGAGCGATCTGATTTTGAGCTGGAACAACAATCAAGGGCACCCGCGTAGATTCTTCCCAAAGGCTATGTTTGCTAACTCGATCTTTCTCACCAAGATGGTATCCGTGATCGGATAGAAAAACGACGACAGTATTTTCCGAGTGCTTGCTATGATTGAGTTGTTTCAAGATACGACCGACTTGGTGATCAACAAATGCAGTGCACGCCAGGTAAGCCTGTACACACTTTCGAAATTGCTGGTTATCGTTAGCTTGAAGAAACTCAAGATTGGGGTAATTCGGAAGCTCGTGAATCTCTTGACTAATTTGGGGCACATCATCCAAGTCATCCCGAAAAAACCTCGGTAATTGAATTTTGTCTTCGGGGAACATTTCCATCCACTTTTTTGGCACGTAGAAGGGAACATGCGGACGAACCAATCCAACCGCCAAGAAAAATGGAGCATCGTGGTTCTGACTTAAAAAGTTGATCGCGTAGGATGCCGATTTGAAGTCTGGCATCTGTCCATCAGATTCAGGATAAGCACCCCAGTCAGTTTGAGTTCCAATAAACGGATGATCGGGTGGTCGAAAGTGAAAGCGACGATTATCGGGAGGCTTGGGACCAGATTTTTCGAACTCCCCTCCAAATTTTTGAAAGGCAATTTCTTCACGATATCCATGAGTCACTTTTCCGACTCCAGTTGTCGCATATCCGTGCTTGGCAAAATACTCCGGGATCAGGTGGCCGCGAAAAAATTTCTCATCGGACTCTAATTCTTTTTTTTGAGGTTGCTGGTAGACGCCCGTCGTAAACGGGTATTTTCCCGATAGAAATGAACAGCGCGACGGCCCGCAGATCGGACCTTGGCAATGAGCATTGGAAAACAAGATCCCCTGTTTTGCCAAACGATCGATGTTGGGAGTTTTCGCTTGCGGATGCCCGCTCAAACACCCGATCCAATCATTCAGATCGTCGACGATGATCATCACGACATTGGGTCGATTGTCATTGGGCCGAACCTGAAGTTCATAGGCCGCCGACAACCACCCCGACTCGCAAATCAGGGCTAAAAAAATAAAAACCAATAGAATTTGTCGCGACATATCTTGTCAGGAGTCTGTTGATCAAATGGGAACCGCCAGGATAGCACTCGTTACAGATCTTCGTATCTAAATTCTTTACGAAGGCCTTCGTGAGGTTTACCGTCCACTTCGACGTAAGGATAAACCAAATAATTAACACTCTTGGCTTTAGGCGAAGGTTGTAGCTGAAGGTCTCTTCCGACGGAAAATAGAATTCGGTTAGTGTTAATGCTGCCAAAAAAGTATTCCGCCAATTCAGGATTTTTGTCGGCTTCTGAAATGTCAACTGGCACCCAAAAATCGTCGCTGATAAATTTGGCCCAGCAGTGGTAACCTCCCACTTTCCCTTTTCCAAGTTTGTCAGGAATGGGAAAACCGATCTCAAATTTACTCGGGATTTCAAGATTTCGAGTCGTCGAAATAAACACACTATGAAAGTCAGTGCAGTTTCCGATGCCGTTGTCACAGGCCCACGAAGCGTCACCGTTGCCCCAGCCAGGTCGGTCGGCCGGTTTTTCGTAATCCATATGGTTGAGCACCGCATCGTAGACTGACTTGGCCATCTCGAGGGTTTTGCCTTTGGGTTGTCCGGCGCCCAAAATGACTTTTTTAACACTGTCATCGACTGGCACTTTGGAAGAAAAGCCCAAAAACATGTCACCTAGGTTTACCGCAATCTCATAATTTGTTCGGGTCACTTCAAATCGAATCACGTCGTAAACCAGCTCGATTGGGATCTCTCCTTTTTCGTTGGCCTCGCCTTCGAAGTAAAAAAGGCTGTTGTTGTACCTCTTTTCCAACGTCCGTTTATATTCGCCTGGAATGTTGACTTTAGTCAAAGTAACCTCTTGATCATGATTCCTGGTTGCAACTGGAATCCAAACTCTGGCTTTTTGCCCCGGTTTCAGATCCGTAATGGCGACGCCGTATACAAAATTAAATCGGCGCGTTTTGGCCGTCACTTCGACCTCTGGCAAATTGTCAAATGGACGCAAAACACCAACGAATTCATGTTTGTCAGGAGGCGGTGGAGCGTCGGCAACCGGTCCAACATTGACAGCCGATTCTTGATTCCCACACCCAACGGTGAATGCGATCAGCAATAACGCAACGAATAAGGTTTTCATCGTAGACTTTCTCTGAGCAAATCTTCCGTGCGTATAATAGCCACTTTTGCCATGACCATTCAATTTGGTAACGCCGAAATCAAGAAACCTACCCAAAAATGACTCGTCCTCCTGTTCAGCATGAGATCAAATAGAGGAATTTAGGAAGAGACCCGTCAAAACCGTAGTTGACACCAATCAACAAGTGATGTGCCTTACAAACGATGATCCAGGATTGGCTTGAGGGATTCGATTCGATGCTGAAACGAGCGTAGCCACGGTGTTTGCGGCGCTCGCTTTCATTGAAAGAATAAAGCTGAGGGCAATCTCAATGCGTTACTTTTTTGATCAAGCCAACACGATTGATCGATCGCATTAATAGTTATTACGACTGCCAGTCCTCAAGTTTCCTACGTCGACAGATTTGTTGCACAGCAGATATGTTGATCGAACATTGGGCGATGAGTTCTCTATCCATCGAATCAATGGACAGTTCCGAATTAAGTTTGTCGAAGAGTTCCTGAATTGCGAAAATTTGCTCGTCCAGTTCGGAAAAAAGATGAACGATCGTGGCCTTATTGCCCGCCTTCTTTTGCACTACCAATTGTCGCTTTTCTGCGAGACGATTTCTCAAATCCTGCACAGACTTTTGATCAATCATCTACTTCTTCCCCAGAATGGATGAGTGTTATAGCACGATAAATATAACGCAGCCCCAACGAAACGAATGTCGCAAATTTTTCAAACTTTTAAGGGTTTTCGCTTTATTTCCTACGCCTGAGTCGAAGAAATGTAATAGGGTTAAATGTCGGTCAATCGGAGTAATCTTGATGGATCACAACCCAGATTACCCGCTTTACTTTTCTACTTTTCAAAGGCGGATCCTTGTCCAAGATTTACGTCGATGATGCGCTGCTGCTGATTTCCAATGATGATGGATCTATTTGTTGGAGCAACCTGTCAAACCGGTTCCGTGTCCCTCAAGAAGACGATTCAGACAACCAACCAAAAAGTCTGGGATTCCCAAAAAAGATCGCTTCAATTGGCGATTTCAACACAGCCCAAAAAATGATGGAGTCGGAATCGGGATATCAAATTTGGTCGTTTTCAATTGGCTGGAATTCCCTTGCCAAAGGTGCTTTCGCACTTCGAAACCCACTCATTCCAAACCGGCTCTCACCTCAGGAACATCGTGTCATGCTGGCAATGTCGACAGGAATGAACATCAAAACCATTTCGACAGAATACAACATCAGTATTAGCACTGTTCATACTCATTTACGACGAGTTCGCCAGAAAGTTGGTCTCAAAAGCCACGAAGCAGTCTACGGATACGCAACGCGAAATTTTTGTCCAGAATGGGATTCGAAAAATCCTCCTCAACACTTTCCTAACAAAGTATTAGAAAGCCTCATGAAGCACGGAATCATGTCGATCTGCAACTGGCAGGGAATCGTTCAATGGACGACATGCACGACCGAATTATTTCAACTGGGCAACCCAATCAGTCAATCGATTAAGGAACCATTTAAAAGCATGATGCAAAATGCTGTCGCCTCAGCGGGTGCCCTTAAAGAAACCAGACTTTGCGAATTTTCGGATACCTTTGGTAATTTTTGGCGTCTGTATTGTTGGCCATTTCTCAACGCAGACTCAGCCGTCATCACCTTGGCCTGTCGGCTGCCAGTTCGCCTTGAACTACTATCTGATCGAGAAAGAAGCATTCTCAACATGTTGGGGACGGGAACAGTCGTCAAACAAATCGCTGAAGAACTGAAAACGAGTGCCAGTACGACGAGGGCTGCAATCAAAACGGCCCGGAACAAACTTGGAATTGCAAGTCAGGAAGAACTGGTTACATTTTCGGCAAAGTACTGTCCGTACCATCTCCTGCCCTGCTGTCCTGAAGAATTTTCGCAGCAGGAAACATTACCGTAGCAATAAAGCGAACCTAATTGAAGCTTCCAATCCGAGTCCGTTTCGTCTCAAACTCAAATCAAAAACCTTCCCTACGACTATCACCCTTCATAGTCCCTGCTTCAGCCGTTCTGGCCGGATGACAAACGATAGAAAAGCCGACTGATTGTCATAAAAAGTTATTGATGACCGCGCAGGACTGTCCCAGTTTTTTGCCCTTGGCAAGCCCTTCATTCCACACGACTCGAAACCTTAGATACGCCGCAAAATGAAAATGGCGTCTTCAGTAGACTCACAGACCTCGATCGGAAAGCCAAAGTTGTAATTGAAGTCGTACACATCCTCGATCTTAAAAACTCCCGAATTTCGTATAAGCGATTCAAACTCGTCGAAGGTGTACATCAGAAAATAAGTCTTATCGTGGATTTCAAAAGACCGGCTTGGCGTTTTAACCCGATAAAAAACATCGTATTCTTCAAGGCGGGTATCCTGATCTCGACGATTTAAAGTCATCGCGGTGTAGACCTCGAGACTACCCCGACGTGCGGTCCATGACTCATCATCGGCCAGCGAGCCGCTTTCCGGAGAAAGATGAAAGCCAAGGATGTAAACGCCTCGCTCGCCCAACGAATTGGCAACACATCGAAGGTGTTGCTTCGCCAGTTTCGGATCTGTCAAAAGTCGAAAACTGTTGACTGTGTTGAACGCCGCGTCGAATGATCCGTCGACCTCAAAATCCGACATATCGGCTACGAATGCCGTTTGCGGAAAACCATGCCGATCCAGACGGCAATTACAAAACTCAATCGCATTTGGATTAAGATCCAAGCCGCTCACTGTATGGCCCCTTCGGGCCAGCCTCCACAACAGGCGACCGGTCCCACAAGCAGGTTCTAGCAGATGCTTGGGGCCCTTACCGCAGTAGCGATCGAAACAGTGGCTCAAAAAATTGATTTCCAAACGACATTCGCAGCCGTAGACCAAATCGTAGTATTTGGGGAAGTCATAAAGGTTTCCTTGAATCACTTCGGTCATCGATGCAAAAAGCCGACGAATTAAGCGTCGGCTCTCAAGAATTCTGGGACGCTGTCACGAGGTTCACTGACTTAATTTAAGCCAACTAGTCGTCGTGCAAAAGCGGTTAAGAATTCAAATTTCGATGTTTATGATTCGCTATTCGTCTAACGGAAGCAGAGGTCCCGTTTCTTCAACGTTGCCTTCGATCTTGACCTGAATATCGTCTTTGGAATCAAATTGTCGGTCTGGACCGGCACTGCGGATGATCCCCCAATCTTTTTCGATTTCAAATCGAAGCGATTCCCCCCAAGGGTCGACATATTTGATTACTAGCATATTGCCGTCGATGTCCGAAGGAAGGTATCCGTCGTTCTGATCTTGATATTCGACGAATTCATCGCCGGCGATCACCATCATTTTTTCTGTCTCGATAATTTGGGCCTTGACTGCTGCCCGAGCCGCTCGATCTCGTTTCGCGTAAATCCGTTGGTTCTTTTGAGTCACTGCACTGATGACGATCGTAGCCGCCAACGCCATTCCCAGCATCGACACGCCGGTTCCTGTTAACGCCATCTTTCGTCCCGGCTTTCTCAATCCAATTAAGCTAATCAAAAACGTAATTGGAGATAGAAATCCGAGCGTCAACAGACTTAGGAATGATAAAAACATTCCATTAAAGCCCCACCAGTTAAACCGATTGCGGGCCTGATTACTTTGCCTCGCCTGAGGGACATCAAACCCGATATAAACGGGTCCGGGTCGATTTCCCCGGGCAGAGGCTCGCTGATTAAAAGGAACATGGAATGGCATTTCCAATCTCCAAACCGTTTTTTGACTTACCGTGATTTGTAAACAAACGACGAGTCAGCCAGCAATTGACAGTTTTTTCACACGAATGACCGACTCTTTGCCTGTATTCGCGAGTTTCCATTGGAGATTGGATTCTTTTTCAATTATTTCTATTTCAATTCCTGTCTCAAATCTCAATACCAGAAATCAAGATTTGCGAGACCGAATCGCGGCCAAGTATCTGGCCAGTTCCTTTTTGACGACAGGGAACAGGATAAACAAACCGATCATATTCGGGAAAACCATCGCAAAAATCATGGCGTCTGAAAATGCCCAGATCGACGACATGTTGGCGGCAGACCCAATCACAATGAACAACAGGAATAAAAGCTTGTAGCTTAAGTCGGCAATTGGGCTTTTTCCGAATAGATACTTCCACGACTGAAGTCCGTAGTAAGACCACGAAATCATGGTCGAAACCGCGAATAACACTACGGCGACCGTTAAAAAGATGTCAGAGAATGGGATGTAATTTGCAAACGCTTTGGAAGTGATTCCCGCACCTTCGTACTGAACACTTTCGATGATGACCTTTCCGGTACCATCGCCGCCCCACTCGAAAGCTTCGGTGCTGGTGTTAAAGATGATGATCACTAAAGCCGTCATCGTGCATATCACAACCGTATCAATGAAAGGTTCCAGTAAAGCAACCAAACCTTCGGATGCGGAATATCGTGTCTTAACGGCCGAGTGAGCGATCGAAGCGGAACCGGCTCCAGCTTCGTTCGAAAACGCGGCTCTCCTAAAACCGACCAATAAAACCCCGATCAATCCCCCGGTTACCGCTGTTGGCGTGAAAGCCTCGCTAAAGATCAAGCCGAACGCTCCGCCGAGCAAGCCGATGTTGGAAAGGATGATATACGAGCAGGCCAGCAAATACAGCACCGCCATAAAGGGGACGATTTTTTCGGTAACCGAGGCAATTCTTTTGATCCCACCAATAATAATAATTGCCACCAAGATGGCCATGACAATTCCGATCACGGTCCCGTAGGCTGCTCCCTCAAGACCAAGCAAGTCCTTGATGACGAGAGTAGCTTGATTGGATTGAGCTGCATTTCCGCCACCAAAAGAACCACCAATACAGCAAATGGCAAAGATTACTGCGGCGATTTGGCCAACCTGTCCCAACCCGCGTTCTTTGAGGCCTTTGGACAGGTAATACATCGGTCCGCCGTGCACAGTCCCATCAGATCCAACATCACGGTAATACACGCCCAAAGTACATTCGACGAATTTGGTCGACATTCCCAGCAATCCGCAAATGATCATCCAGAAAGTCGCCCCCGGACCTCCGACAGCAATCGCCAACGCGACACCAGCGATATTGCCGTTACCAACGGTGCCCGAAACCGCCGTTGCTAAAGCCTGAAAATGGGAAACCTCGCCGTGGTTGGCCGACTCATCAGAAATTGTGTCGACCACATCTCCTTCCTGAATATTGACTTCCGCCTTTGGGTCCGCTTTGATGTGATCCAGGTCGTCGTAATTCCCCCTCACCACGTTGATAGCAGTAAAAAAGTGCATCAAGTTCACAAATCCGAAAGCGATCGTAAAAAACAGTGCACTGAAGACCAGTAACATCAAAACGAACGGGATTTCTTGGATTTCGAAAAACACGACATCATTGGCTACTTTGGAGATCGGCTTAAAAAATTCGTCAATCTGTTGATCGATTCCCACCTCAGCGGCTTGTTCAGATTCGCTTTCGGCCGATCCAGTCACGGCTGCTTGGTCTTCGTCCTGTGCCCAAGCCAAACCGGAAGTTTGAGTGATCCCTATAAATGTGAAAAAGAAAATGATTGCCGGGATACTTAAATATTGACTCATTCGGATCATTGATTCGCCTTATCGAATGCTGGCTTTGGCAGGAAACCGAATCACTGCAAAAGAAAAACTGTCCAGCGTTTGAAATATCCGGTTTTTTATCTCACCGAACCCAAAACGTCAATCAAATACCCAATTTTGCCGGGTGAATGAATTAACACATTTTCGGTTGTGTTAAATGTGTAAAATGTTAGCATCTCGCGACCGTGGTTTGTGGACCAGCATTTCTAGCATAAATGAACAAGCTTTCAGAAAACGATCAAGAACTAGTCAAAGTCCTGCGGATCAGGCCGATGACCGTTAGTGAATTGCAAGCTGAACTGGGAGTTACCTCCAATGCAGTTCGGCAGCGGTTGGTTCGCTTGATGACTGCTGGGTTGATCACACGTTGCAAGTGCGAAGACGAAAGTCGTGGCAGACCATGCCATGAATACAGCTTAACCGAGGATGGGCATCGAACTGCTGGTAACAACTTTGCTGATTTGGCGAAAGCGTTGTGGCGAGAAATCAAGGCAATCGAGGACGCGGAGATTCGAACCCGTTTAATTGAAGGCACAACGGAACGTTTGATTCAAAAGGCGATCTCTGAAATTGGATCCGGGGACATCGATCAAAAGATTAGCTCGGTTCGAAAGTTCTACGAAAGCCGACAAATTCCAATTTCGTTTGAAATCACTTCCTCGGGTCCGTTACTCAAAATATTGAAATGTCCCTACCCTGACCTTGCGGAACATCACTTCTGCGAGGCCGAGAGGAAGATCTTTTCGCAAGTTATTGGTGGCAATGTCGAACTTTGCCATTGTGGTTCTTGCAACCATCCGCACCATCGTGGCTCCGAAACACCCGTTGAAGCGGAAGCAGAAATTAGTCCTTAAACATTAACCAAGGTCGGATCCATGAAATCCGGCTCCAACCTTTCAAGAAAATAACAGGGTTACAAAATGGCCGAAGTTTTGGAAATCAAGAATCTGCACGTCGAGATCGCGGGCAAACCTATTTTACGTGGTGTGAACCTGAAGATTAACAAAGGGGAAACGCATGCTTTGATGGGCCCTAATGGAAGTGGTAAGTCGACGCTTGGTCTCGTAGTCATGGGACATCCGAAATACGAAGTCATCGAAGGGGATATCTTGCTCGATGGCGAAAGCATTCTTGAAATGGAAGCGGATGAGAGAGCCCGGTCCGGCATTTTCATGGCGTTCCAACGTCCAATGGCGATTCCCGGGGTCAAAATGGCCGACTTCCTTCGGCATGCGACCACAAACGTTCGAAATCCAGATCGCAAGGAGGGTGAAGACCTAATTCCGATGCGTGAGTTCCGAAAAGAAGTCAAAGCCAAAATGGATCAATTGCAAATTGATCCTGAATTTGCTCGCAGATACGTCAACGACGGTTTTTCCGGTGGTGAAATGAAGCGGGCCGAAATTCTACAACTCGCCATGCTTCAGCCAAGTTTTGCGATTCTTGATGAAACAGACTCGGGCTTGGACGCTGATGCGGTGCGACTTGCCAGTCAAAGTATCAACGAGATTGGCCATGGCAAGATGGGCCTCTTGGTGATCACCCACCACGACAAACTGCTTGCCCACAATCCCCCCGAATTCACGCACGTCATCTTGGGAGGGCGGATCGTAGAAACAGGTGGAAAAGAACTTGCCGAAGAACTGCACGAGCAAGGCTACGAACGGATCCGTCAAGAAAATCCAGAAGCAGCAGCAGTCAACGACGAAATTGCGGATGCCCCGGCGGCAACCTAAGCAAGACACATCACACATTACTGATTTTAATCAATCAACCGATATCCGACTTTTTTCGTTTAGAAAGAAAAACTTATGTCTACTGATATCAGCGAAAGTCAAGAGCTCAAAGCAACTGAGATCAACAAGTACAATTTTAAGACTAAGACCACCGCCGTGTTCAAAGCCCGCAAGGGTTTAGACGAAGAAATTGTCAACCAGATCTCTGACATTAAAGGTGAACCCGATTGGATGCGAGAGTTTCGCCTGAGAGCCCTTAAAATTTTCAATTCGAAACCGATGCCGGAATGGGGTGGCGATATCGAATTGGATTTCCAAGACATCTTTTATTACCTGAAACCGACAACGGAACAGGGGAAATCTTGGGACGACGTGCCCGAAGAGATTAAAGACACGTTCGAAAAACTGGGCATCCCAGAAGCAGAACGAAAGTATTTGGCCGGAGTTAAGGCTCAATTCGAATCCGAGGTAATCTACGGATCGCTCCAGGAAGATCTCGCCAACCAGGGAGTGATTTTCACGGATACCGATACAGCGGTTCGCGAACATCCCGAATTGTTGCGAGAGTATTTTGGTAAAGTCATTCCGTCTGGAGATAACAAGTTTTCGGCCTTAAACAGTGCCGTTTGGTCGGGAGGATCTTTCATCTACATTCCTCCAGGGGTCAAAATTGATTTTCCTCTTCAAGCCTATTTTCGTATCAACGAAGAAAGCATGGGGCAGTTTGAACGGACGCTGATCATCGTCGACGAAGGGGCTCAAGTCCATTATGTCGAAGGCTGCACCGCTCCGATGTACACCAGCGAGTCGCTTCACTCGGCGGGTGTCGAGGTTGTGGTCAAAAAGAACGCGCGGTGTCGATACACAACCATTCAGAACTGGGCCAACAATATCTACAACCTCGTTACCAAACGAGCTTACGCCTACGAAGACGCCGTGATGGAATGGGTTGATGGGAATCTTGGTTCCAAGTTAACCATGAAATATCCAGCGGTTTACATGATGGAACCGGGGGCTCGTGGCGAAATCCTTTCAATCGCTTTTTCCAGTGCGGGGCAACATCAAGACGCCGGGGCCAAACTTGTGCATCGGGCACCCAACACCACTGGAACCATCATCTCTAAATCAATCTCCAAAAACGGAGGCCGGGCCGGCTACCGTGGGTTGGCGAGAGTTGAACGAGGGGCCGTGAATTCCAAATGTAGCGTCGTTTGTGACGCTTTGATTTTGGACCCCGAAAGCCGCAGCGACACCTATCCCTATATTGAAATAGCGGAACAGGATGTTTCCATTGGTCACGAAGCCAGCGTTTCCCGGATCGGCGAAGAACAACTGTTTTATCTCATGAGCCGCGGTTTGTCCGAAGCGGAGGCCAGTACCATGATCGTCAACGGCTTTATTGAACCTCTGGTCAAGGAATTGCCAATGGAATATGCCGTCGAAATGAATCGTCTGATTCAACTCCAAATGGAAGGTTCGGTTGGTTAGACACCTTCAGGATCCTTGTAACCCGACCTTACTTTGACTCAAATGCTCCGTTGGAATCATCATGACAACTGTTACCCGTGAGATTATGACATTCACTTCCGAAGGCTTTGAGAGCTTTCTCGCTACTCGCAACGAACCAGAATGGTTGACCGAACAACGTCGGCAGGCGTGGGATCGGTTCATCGAACTGGGGTGGCCGACACGGAAAGATGAAGAGTGGATGCGGACCGATATCCGACAATTCAAACTGGAAGAATTTGAAATTGGTGGAATTCGGGCTCAAATAGGATCCCCCAACCTACTCTCCGAAGGTGTCGATGTTGCCGGAAGTGTTTCGTTCAGCGGAGGGGTCGCTACAGTTCAAAAGGACCTTGATTCAAACTGGATCGACAAAGGGGTCGTTTTTGGCCCCCTCAATGAACTCGTTCATACTCACGGCGATCTGATTGAAAAATATCTCAATCGGTTGGTCGATCCCAATATCGATCGATTCAGTGCCCTTCATGCCGCTACTTGGGCAAACGGTTATTTTTTGTATGTCCCGCGAAATGTTGTTTTGGAACAACCTATTCATACTTCGAACATCATGGGGGACGGTGGAAGCGATTTTGGGCACACTTTGATCGTTCTGGAAGATGGAGCCGAAGCAACCGTTTTGGCCGAATCATCCAGCGACTCTTCAGAATCGGGCGGCCTGCACTGCGGTGCGGTAGAAATTTACGTGGGTGATCGAGCGAATTTACGATACGTGAATCTCCAGGATTGGAGTCAAAACGTTTGGCACTTCGCCCACCAAAAAGCGACCGTCGG
The DNA here is from genome assembly GCA_039200505.1 of Planctomycetota bacterium. Taxonomy (GTDB): domain Bacteria; phylum Planctomycetota; class Planctomycetia; order Pirellulales; family Pirellulaceae; genus Mariniblastus. The sequence goes on from JBCCSJ010000018.1 coordinate 13,140, forward strand.
ACAAGATTCCAATCTTCAGTGGACTGTGGGTGCTCTGGGTTCCAAATTGGCCAAGGTCAATCAGCACGTCGACCTGACCGGTGAAGGCGGCAACACCCAAGTCAACGGAGTGATGTTTACGGAGAACGAACAACATCTTTCCTATCACACCCAACAACGCCACTGCGATCCGAATTGCGTTAGCGACTTCCTCTACAAAGCTGCGTTACAGGACCATTCCCGTACGGTCTGGAGGGGGATGATCAAAGTTGACAAAGACGCTCAAAAGACCGATGGATTCCAGCGGAATGACAACTTGTTGCTGTCAACCAAAGCGCGAGCAGACTCGATTCCCGGGCTTGAGATTGAAGCCGATGACGTCCGTTGCACTCACGGTTCAACGAGCGGCCGAGTTGATGAAGAATTGATTTTTTACGCGATGGCTCGCGGATTTACCCGAAAAGAGGCAGTACGAGCAATTGTGGTCGGTTTCTTTCAGCAAGTCTTCGACCGGGTGACCATTGAAAGCGTTCGAGAAGCTCTCGGAGTCGCAATTGCCAGACGTGTCCGCGATTACGAATAAAATATGTTGAATGCTTCTATCCCAATCCTTTAACCTTCGGAATATCGGTGGGCCCAAAATATGCCGGCTATCAATGCTGGCGAGACCTCCTTTTCGTCCATTGGAAAGTCGATCCAGAGGTTATCCAACAACGCCTTCCAGACGGATTGGAAGTTGAAACGTTCGACGGATCCGCTTGGCTAGGAGTTGTTCCATTTTCGATGGAACGAATTCGTCCTTGGTGGTCGCCGCCGCTTCCGGGGATTTCATGGTTTTTAGAAACGAATCTTCGAACTTACGTTCGCCACCAGAATGGTGAAACCGGGGTCTGGTTCTTTAGTCTTGACGCTACCAACTTTGTCGCTGTTACAGTGGCAAAAAAGATTTGGCATCTTAATTACCGAATGGCCCCCCTTTCGATGAAAAAAGTGGATCGCCACATTCATTACAGTGGCAACCTGACAGCCAACGAATATCATCTTGAAATTGAGTTGCCGACCGAGACTGCCCTCAAGACTTCTGTTGAAGGAACGATCGATCATTTTCTTCTGGAACGCTACCGACTTTTTGCTCAACGGCGTGACGGTCGCTTTTTTACGGGATTGGTGCATCACGAACCTTACCAATTCAAAGTCCCTGAAATTCAGAAGCTGCGTCAGCAGATTACCGATCAAGTCTGTCCAGATATTGCCAACAAGGGTCCGGCACACTTAGCTTGGTCACCCGGTGTCGATATTGCTGTTTCAAAACTTGAGTTTATTTAAATCCATTGGATGTGATGATGGTACGTGCAGGAGTCTTCAGTCTTGATTTAGATGAAGACGATTCGGTGGACATTGGAGTCAACAGGAGATCACTACGGCGAAGATTTTGCTAAATTGAGAACAGGCTGCCGCAATTCAGCAACCAGAAAAACTGATCCTGTAATACAAATAAATGACTGGCCTGACTCCGCAAGAGCTAGGTCGAGTGCATCGGCAGGAGTTTCTTCAATTAAGATCCGACAACGATCATTTGCCTGCTCTTTTTTTTGTCCGTAAATCACATCGGCATCCTCTGAGACAACCGCACAGGCTAATTCAAACGCTTCTTTAGCATCGACGCCACGAGGATTGCTTTGATACTTGGTAATAATCACCAAGTCAAAATGAGGAATCAATTGCTGCAGCATGCCGCCGATATTTTTCTCCCGGCTAAAAGCACAAATCAATATTTTCGGCGAATACTCTCCCCATCCTTTCAACTCATTCTTAAGCGATTTGACCAGCACTTTCACGGAGGCCACGTTGTGTGCCACATCCAAAACGAACGTTGGATTCCCATTGACGACCTCCGTTCGACCGGGGAGTTTAGTTGACCAGAGTCCCCGGCGAATGTCCGAATCAGATAGGGACCAACCCAGTGACGACAAGACTTGGCAGGTCGCCACGGTGATGGCCGCGTTATTTTTTTGGTGGCTGCCGATCATCTGTAGCTTCAAATTTTCCAAGTCGAACTTGCCGATATCGGCATCGAACAAATTCCCGTGACAACGGAAACCGGAGTCACTCTCTTCCCAGTGAAAAGCGTCATCGACGGCGAGTAGTTTGGCATCTTGATCGGCTGCTACATTCCGAATCACTTCTGCTGCCGCCAGGTCCCGGACCCCGCTGACGATGGGTACACCGGGCTTGATAATCCCTGCTTTTTCAAAAGCGATTTTTTCGACCGTCGACCCAAGTTGACGCGTGTGGTCGATGCTAATGCTGGTGATCACACAAACGGCGGGCTGACAAACGTTGGTGGAGTCAAGTCTTCCGCCCAACCCAACTTCCAAAACAGCCGAATCGCATTTTTGACGCGAAAAATGAAGCAAAGCTGCAGCCGTAGTGATTTCAAAAAATGTAACCTTTCGGCGGCCAGATTGGCGGCTTTCGCGATCCAACTCTTCGACGATGGGCCGGATCATTTCCAATACATCCGCTAGTTGGTGATCTGATATCGGACGGTTGCCAATGACCATCCTTTGGTGAATGGACTCGAGGTGGGGAGAGGTATAGATCCCAGTTTGTTGGCCCGAGTAAGATAGGATATTCCCCACCATCGACGTTACGGAGCCTTTTCCTTTGGTGCCCGCCACGTGAACGATTGCATAATCTTCATGCGGGTTGCCCAGCAATCGAAGCAATTCACGCATGTTTTGCAGCTTGAAACTTCGGGGGGCAACGTTGATTTGGTGCTCGTAATTGATGCGACCATAGAGCCAGTTCAAAATCTGGTCGATTCGGGACGACTCAGGTGTCACGTTATTCATCATTTACCAGTTTTTGCTGAGCCCCAAATCTAGGCAGACCGCTTGCACCGGTCATTCCGAAAACGACGGCGAATTCTGGGAACAAGGGACACCTTTTGACCTGTCGGCCATGGTGCAAATTATGACCGCTACGTATGATATAGTTGGAGTTTGCGGGCTTGCAAGTCAGGTTCCATAGTGACATTTGACTGACTTTCGAATCTCCATTTAAGACGATCGAACCAGGCCCTGCGGGTAAACGTAACCAAGTAATACGATCGGTTTTCTTCGTCGTGACGACCGTATCTGGAGCTTGGCTGTCTTACCTTCAACCGTTTTCGCTCCGCCCAGTCATTCCAAGTTTCACATTACGAGACACCCCCTATCAATATCCACGGAGACGACGTTTCAATGGCCTCTGAGACCACTACCGAACAAGAGAAACAGGCGGAAACCGAAAGCCAAACAGCTACCAAGATCGAGCAAACCAATCCCGACTACGATCCCAATGTTGTGATTGAGACTCAAAACTTGACCAAAATTTACCGGGACTTTTGGGGTCGCCAGAAAGTTCGGGCCTTAAATGCGTTGGACCTGGAAGTTCGAAAAGGTGAAATTTTTGGGCTTTTGGGGCCTAACGGATCAGGTAAGTCGACAACCATCAAGTTGCTGTTGGGATTGCTTTTCCCGACTGGGGGTCGAGCCCTGGTTTTCGGACAGAATGCGACCGAAGTTACCAAAAACGAACGAATTGGTTATCTGCCCGAAGAGTCTTATCTTTACAAGTTTCTGACCGCCGAAGAAACATTGGACTTTTACGGACGCCTATTCGATATGCCAGCAAGCGTTCGAAAAGAAAGAGCCCGCGAGCTGATTGAAAAAGTCGGCCTCACTCACGCCCGCCGAAGACAATTGAAAGAATATTCCAAGGGGATGACTCGTCGAATCGGATTGGCACAGGCGTTAATCAATGATCCCGAACTGATTCTGCTCGACGAACCAACATCGGGCTTGGACCCGATGGGAACCCGTGACATGAAGGACATGATCCTCAAGCTTCGGGATGAGGGAAAAACGGTCGTCATGTGCAGTCACCTGTTGGCCGACGTTCAGGATGTTTGCGATAGAATCGCGATTCTTTATCAAGGTGACTTGAAAGAACTGGGCCGAGTTGACTCGTTATTAAAAGTGAGCGAAGAAACCCAGATCCGAACCAAGGGTCTTTCTGAGGAAGCTCAAAATGAAATTAAAGAAGTAATTGCCAAGCATGGGGGCGAACTACTTGGAATGGAAAACCCCCGGTCGACTCTAGAAGACCTGTTCCTCGGGATCGTTCGAGAAAGCCAGCAGCGGCCTGGTCATCGTTCGTCAGGTGCCGACGAATCGAGCAAAAAATAGCGTTGGTCCATTTGGCAATTCACTTATTCAAATTCAAATCTGACGAATCATGGTTGTTGAAAAGTTTCTCAAATATCCCGAATGGATTGGATCCGGGCTGTACCTATTCCTGATGGTATTGCTGGTTGCGATTGCTTTTGGTGTTTTCTTTGGTTTTCTCGTAGCCTCCTTTCGGCATGGACCATTCGAAGCCTTTTATGTCGTTGCCCAGGTGATCGGCCAGGCCATTCCTGATTTCATTAAAACGTCGCCTCGGCGTATTTTTGCGATCGCCCGCTTGTCGATTAAAGAGGCTTTGCGACGAAAAGTCGTGCTGGTCACGTTTGGTATTTTCGCGACTATGCTTCTGTTTGGGGGCTGGTTTATGAACAACGGTAGCGAGCATCCTGACCAAATTTACATCAACTTTGTCCTTTGGGGCACTCAACTGTTGGTCCTGTTGATGGGGATGCTAATCAGCTCTTTTAGCCTGCCGGAAGATATTAAAAACAAAACGATCTATACCATTGTTACCAAACCTGTCCGATCGACCGAAATTGTGTTTGGCCGGTTGGTGGGATTCGGAATCCTTGGAACATTCTTGCTTGCTCTGATGGGAGCATTGAGTTTTTTCTTCGTTTGGCGCGGACTTTCCCATACCCACCAAATCGTCGGAGAAACGCAAACTCTTGCTGCGTTTGAAGAGATTCCAGAAGACAGGCTTTCGAGAGAAACAGGAAAACGCGTATCCGAAAATGCGATCATGGAGGCTCGAACAGACGACCGAACAGGGCATTGGCATCGGCTTGAACTTATCGAGGATGTGCGAGAACCAGGCGACGAACCCGCCATCATGTCAAATGTCGTCGAGACCGAAAGTCTGGAGGACGGTCGAACCAAATACTTGCGTGTGATCTGCATACCAGTTGGAGGACACACACATCGTGTAACGGTCAACGGCGAAGGTGAATCGGCAACCATCTCCCTGGGGCCAGCAGTTGGTTACTTCCAATCTCGGAATCCAATTTATTCGACTCAGCTCGACTTCTACGACCGTGCCGGCAAGTACAAAAAACAGGGCATCAACGTCGGAAAAGAGTGGGGGTATCGCGGATACGTCGACGGAGGCTCAATTACGCAACGCAATTCTTTGTCGAAAGCAGTTTTTCATTTCGAGGATTTTCGAGAAGAAAATTTTCGGAATCCGGAGATCATGCCATTAGAAATGACGCTCGGCGTTTTTCGAACCTACAAAGGCGATATTGAAAAACGAGTCATCGGCGGAATTCAATTTGAAAGTGTCCCCGAAACCAATCTCGATGAAAAAATCGTTTCCGATATCGTCGATTTTGAGACCGAAGAATATGCTGTCCAAGTGCTTCCAATCTCCCGTAAAGTATTCGGTAAAAAATTCTCTGCGGACGGAAAATTGATTGATGCCCGCGAGTATGACTTGTTCGATGACATCGCTGGTGAAGATGGAAAAGTCAATCTGATTCTGACCTGTCGGGAGTACAACCAATATCTTGGAGTCGCCCGGGCCGATATTTATTTTCGCGGTGTTGATGACGTCTATTGGTGGAACTTTGTCAAAGGTTACACCGGAATTTGGTGCCAAATGATGATCATCATTGCGATGGGAGTTGCCTTTAGTACCTTCCTGAGCACTCCCGTAACGATGCTCGGATCGATTGCCCTGATCATTATCGGGTTCTTCACTCAGTTCATTCGAAATCTATACTTTGGCGTTGTCGAAGGATCCGAAGCGTATGGTGTTTGGGAAGGAGGAGGGCCGATTGAATCTTTCATTCGCGTCATCACTCAACAAAATATGATTCTGGAATTTGACACCAACATCTGGACCACTTTTATGGAGCAGACTGATAAATTGTTGGTGCAAGGACTGGCGGCGATGACCTACCTTGCCCCCAGTTTTGATACGTTAGATTTCTCTAACTTTTTGACCTATGGATATTCGATTGCAAACGATCGAATCTTTGCCGCGATCACGATCGCTCTTACCTTTTGTATCGGATTGATGATTTTGGGTTACTTCACACTCAAGACCAGGGAGATCGCAAAATGAGCAATATGACTCCGTTTTTACGAAAAATCATTTACCTGATTTTAATCGTTGTGCTTCTAGTTCCATTGTCGATGGTTTCGAGACCCGCGACACGGAAGGCAGACGGCGAATTTAAAGATGAGGGAGGAATTCTGTCTCAGCTAAGAGACGAAAATAATCTTTCTCAAGCCAAGATGTCCGAAATCGACCCAGCCAGCGAAACGATGAAACTCGCGTCTCTTGGTTTACGTGGTGTCGCGGTCAACATGCTCTGGATGCAGGCTATCGACCACAAAAAGAAAGAAAATTACGATAAACTTGCCTCAACCCTCTTAGCACTGACAAAAATTCAGCCCAACTTTGTCAAAGTTTGGGAATATCAGGCTCACAACCTGGCTTATAACGTCTCGATGGAATTCGACGATTACGAGTATCGCTATTCTTGGGTTAAAAAAGGGCTTGAATTCTTAAAGAGCGGGATTCCTTATAACAAGCGAGATCACCGCGTACCCGACAGCCTAGGCTTTTTCGTCGGCAACAAGTTTGGGAAGTCGGACGAAAAATTGTCGTATCGTCGACTATTTCGCAAAGACAACGAATTCCACGAAGCGATGTCGGACAAAATCGATCCGGAATCTTATGTCGAAAGACAGTACGGTCCTGACAGTTGGCTAATGGCGTATCAGTGGTACGAGTATTCTCGACGAATGGTCGAGGAGGAAAGTTGCCCTCAGCGTCGAAGCGACATGCTGTTCTACATGTACGGTCCAGCCCAAATTCGAGAAGAAGCTATGTCTTTGCAGTCCGAAAACCGAACAGGTGAAGTGATTCAGGATATCTGGAGACGGGCAGCTGATGTATGGGTGAATTATGGGAAAAAAGAAATCACCAATACGCTAGGAGTCACTTACCAGCTAGAAGGGATGGAAAAGGACCGTGAAAAGGTAAGAGGTTTGCGTGAGAAACTGGATGCTTTGGTCCGACCGGGACTACGCGAAGAACTTCTCGATGACGCGATGGCTCAGGCCGGATTCCAAGACGAAGATAAATTGGTCATGAAGATGAGTGCTTCCGAAATGACCGATGAACAGTTTCTTCGTCGGCGAATGCTCGAAAACGCATTGGAAGATATGACTCAAGGAATCGACGAAGATATCGCCCAGGAAGTCGAAGATATTGCAGACCTGGTCGACGCCAAAAAACTATCCGCGCAAATTCTGAAGATCAAGAATCAGATCGTCACTAACACCAAGGATTCGTCCACCGTCAATTACTCTTATTGGCGAGTACGAACTGAGGCTGAATCGTCAGACCTTTTGGTCCGAGCCAGGCAAGCCATCTACGATGCCGATCAAATGTACTCTCAATCCATTTATGACGACGAGTACGACTTCGATTTTGAAACCAAAAAACGTTCTGTTACCAAGCGCGGTGCGATCACTCTTTATCTTCAAGCATTCAGCCTTTGGCAAGAAGTATTCGACAAGTACGACTCGGAATTGCAGACCGGCGTGGCAGGAGACCAGGTCGTCGATTTTATCCGGAAGTTCAAAAAAATGCTTCAACTTACCAATCGCGAATGGCCCAATCAGTTCCCTTTACAGGCATTCATTGATTACCGAGCAAGGACTGGAAAGCAGGATGATTTGCTGACGAGCGAGATGCTTGAAGAAATCCGTTCAGGTCGCTTCGACCCCGACGAGCAGATGGCCGGATCCGACGTCAAGCCGATGACTGACGAGGATTTAGAAAAGTCAATTCAGAAAGACGTCAACATCAAAATGCTTCCTACGGACCCGAAGTCAATCGAGGACGCTCAAAAGCAGATCCAAAAGGCTCTTGAGAAAGGTGTTATCAACCAAAGGAATCAAGAGATTAAAAAGAAGAAGAAGGATTAATCCCTACAATCTTCACACAATTAAAAATGGGCTGAAACTCCTGGTTTAGCCCTTTTTTAATTCAAGCAAGCGATTCCTGGGAATAGTGCGGCAACCACAAGTCTGACGCAGTGCAGAAGGTACGAAATTATCGCAACTGAGTTTCTGGTTCAAGCAGTGCGTCTTCGCCGAGCTAGAATCGGACCCAACAACAGACTGAGCATCACGAAGGATCCGGGCTCTGGCAGAGTACTTACCAATTGAAAGTCCATTGCAGACTGCGTATTGAACATTCCATTGCTTCCGTTGGGCGAGTAAGCGATCGTTCCTTGCGACGTATCGGTTAACCACGCCCATCCTTCGCCGACATCGTTAACCAATGAAATCCAATAGGTCTCATCCGCAGTAAGGTTAATATTTCCAAAGCTGGCTTCGTAGGTGAAGATATCGAAACCACCTCCCACGTTCAGCGTTCCGGTTTGGGTCTGAATTAATTGATTCCCTATCGCAACCGACTGCACAACATTGCCCGGAACTCCGCCATTATCGTCGTAGATGTTCATGGTAAAGTTATCGGGCACGTCATTGCGGGTTGCGTAAACACCTGTCCAGATTACACGATTGAAGTCGTTGGCTCCTGCGCTCAATTGAAATTCGTCAAAAATTCTCTGTCCTGACGTGCCGGCGTCGTTGAAGTATCCGGTGTTTACGTTTGCATTGTTGTTATACACCACGACCATACTGCCAAAACAGGCGTGGCTGTTTAAACAACTCAATACGCACAAAACGACTACGAAAATGATTCTTCGAATCAGAATGCGGGTCGAATTAAATGGTATTTCAAAACCGCGTTGTTGGCGGAATCGAACAAGATCAGGTTTTTGAAAGAATACAAGCATTATCAGTCCAGGAACTGAATTGCACCCATAGTCGCTAGGAGGGAGAGCGACAAGGAATCGTTGTTATGAGGGAAAGCACAAGCTCGGGAAACCGCTCCAAACCGAATCCCGGGTTTGCAAAAACTTAGTTCACAGCAAAAAGATTCTCTTAATCAGAGAACCAATTCTGGATTCCTCCAGTGAATTTCTGGGGTTTGGGGTGACTTTGCGGGTTAGGTCAACACAACAGGAGGGATTTCCTACCTGTTATTTAGTGTTTCGACTAGACGCGGGTCTGATCTTTATGGCGAAATTTCGGGTTCTGTCGGTTATTCCGACACGGTGTTCGCACGCACAGCCATGAAGAAACGAATTGTTTAAGCCATGATTATGAGCCCACGGAACTGCAGCTATTTCAGTACGTTCCGCTTGCCGAGCGGAACACCCTAACCATACGACTTGACCAAGGCAGCTTGGCTACCGTGAACAGATTTCACCTTCCGGCAGAAGGTGCCTACTTCAGTACGTTCCGCTTGCCGAGCGGAACACGGCAACCATGCGACTTGACCAGGGTAACTTGGCTACCTTGCACAGATTGCACCTTCCGGCAGAAGGTGCCTACTTCAGTACGTTCCGCTTGCCGAGCGGAACACCCGCAGACCCCACCCCAAGTTATTCGAACCTCGATGGCTCGAACCGTCGAACAAATCAGCCGATCGGCGTTAACCGCGGTTGCCGATCGAACCGTTGGTTCACAAATTGAAGCACCTATTCCAATCAGAATTCGGCGTTGCCTGGGGTTCGGGGAAATGGAATCACATCGCGGATATTCCCCATGCAAGTGACGAATTGGACGACGCGTTCCAAACCCAATCCAAACCCGGCATGAGGCACGGTTCCGTATTTTCGCAGATCGGTATACCACCAATATTCGGCAGGATCGAGGTCCTGATCTTTCATCCTTGATTCAAGGATATCTAGCCGATGTTCACGCTGGCTACCACCAATAATTTCTCCGACGCCGGGAACCAACACGTCCATGGCCCGTACCGTTTTGTCATCATCGTTGCAGTACATGTAAAACGGTTTAATCGTTTTAGGATAATCGAAAAGGATCACCGGTTTTTCAAAATGGACCTCTGTCAAATACCTTTCGTGTTCGCTTTGCAAGTCAATTCCCCATTCGACCTCAAATTCAAACTTATGATTGGAATTCTCAAGGATTTCTATCGCTTCTGTATAAGGAAGTCTTACGAATTCACTATCGCAAATTTTTTCTAAACGCTGGATCAGAGTCTTTGTTTCATCAATCCGCTCGTTAAAAAACTCCATATCTTCGCGACAATGGGTTAAAGCATCACTGAAAATCCGCTTCAAAAATGACTCGGCCAAGTCCATATTGTCGGTCAGGTCAGCGAAAGCCACTTCAGGTTCTACCATCCAAAACTCGGCCAGGTGCCGTGAAGTGTTGGAGTTTTCAGCACGGAAAGTGGGACCAAACGTGTAGACCTTTCCCAAGGCACAAGCATAGGTTTCAGCCTCGAGTTGCCCGCTGACGGTCAAGTAGGAAGGTTTGTCAAAGAAATCAAAACGGTAATTCAATTTCTCGATCTGCTGTTTGGCAATTTGGTCCAGCTGCATCGTGGTCACCTGAAACATCTCGCCTGCTCCTTCGCAATCGCTGGCATTTATGATCGGCTTATTCACGTACAGGAAGCCCTGTTCCTGGTATAACTGATGGATCGAATTGGAGATACAGTTTCGGACCCGGGCTACCGCTCCAAAGGTATTGGTTCGAGGTCTCAAATGAGCCCACTCACGCAACTTTTCGAATGAGTGCCTCTTTTTTTGCAGGGGATACGATTCTGGATCGGCCCATCCTTGAACTGTGACACTCTCTGCCCCCAATTCGGTTTTTTGGCCCCTTCCTCCAGATTCTTTGATCTCACCGATCGCCGTAAGACTGCATCCCGCGGTCAATTTTTTGATTTCAGATTCGTAATTGTCCAGATCTGCATCCGCGATGATCTGGATGTTTCCCATGCTGGATCCATCGTTGATTTCGATGAATGAGAAACCAGCTTTCGAATCCCTTTTGGTTCGAACCCATCCCTGAATCTGGACTTTTTTCCCAATCGCCGACTCTTCGCGGGCTTCGCGAACCGAATACTTTTCCACTGTTTACCTGCTGATTTTTTCGACAACAAACCGATCATTGAATCCAATTTAACCCATGAAGCGGTCCGATGCGATGAGGGCTAAAAGAGGATCAGTCGGTAACGTTCAATCGTTAATCAATCGTAGTACTCGTCACGTGGACGGGCGGAAAACCCAATCAAAGCCAACAACAAAAAGACAGCCAACCCGCCCATAACCACCTGTCCAATGACAGGTTTGTCCAACTGGATCGATACGCTCGCATACGCCTGGGCCAGTGCTCCCAAAACTCCGATCGTCATCAAAATATTCCAGATCGACATTCGGATCCCGGTCGGTTTTTCTTCGCCAAGTAGACTTTGACTGTTCATCAGTGCAAAGAACGAAATGTACGCGATCGGCAATAGGATGCCGGCAAACGTGGAAGCGACCACGAGCAGCCAGGTCTTGGACCCCCCTGCCCAGACCAAAAACCAACAGAATCCGGTTGCCAATGCAGCCAGTGCTCCGACCGATCGAATACCCACACTTTCGTAGCTTCCAGCGATTTCAGCAAATGCATATGCATTAATCATCGACAGAATGATGATGGTCGAGAACCCCATCGCAAAGGCACCGATTCCAAATACGTAGTTCGCATACTTGACACCATCTTCCCCTTCTCCAAACAAAGGCGCTAACGTAACCGCCAACTGTTTCGAGTCAGGTTCCACGAGCGTTGGAGCAATTCGTTTTTCCGCCTCGCTAAGCTTGGCCGCAAACTGAGCAATTTTTTCCTTTTTGGCCAGCTTGGCTTCTTTAAGATCTTCACTCAGCTTTTCCACGTCTGACTCAGAAAGGTCTTCAGCGCTTAATTCCTTTTCGATCTTTTTGACCTCGGCAGACAATTCATTGGCTGCTTCTTTTCCTTTTTCGTCGGCAAACCGGTCCTCTAAAACGTCCATTGCCGAATCAAATAAAACGCTTTGTTGCATCACGGCCGGATCGTTGCTCAAAAAATTCTCATCCGCTTTGGCGTGAAATGCGTTCGCTGAAGCGATCACGATACAGGTTGTTACCAGGATATAAGGAATCGCCATCCCGGTGATCAGATCGAATTTCGAAAGGCCTCGAAACGGCTGGTCCCAGCCACGTGCGAGCATTGAGTAAGGCAACAAAAAAGTCATGTTCAAACCAACGGCGGTCGCGGTCACACCGATCATACTGCTTCGTTGCTTTTCAATAATTTGACTTTCCCAGAATTGAACTTGCTCACCATCCATTCCCGACAGCAAAGAAGCGATTTCGGGGCTCGGATTATTCCACTGGCCAAAATTAGGGATAAAGCCTTCCCAGATCCCATTCCAATCCAATTGCCCAACAACAGACAGACGATAAACGACGGCGACAAAGCAGATCACGACAATTCCGACGATCAGCTTTAACAGCAGATCAAAAATTTTCGACATCCAACCGTCCTGAAAACTCATCAAAACAATGACAAATGCCACGATCGCAATGGCTGCCGAAGTGATGATTTTGATCTGATCGGTTTCCCCAAGTCCTCCAGTCACCAGTGTTTTGTCGAGTGCATCATAACAAAGGCTGAACTGAGGGAGAATAAAAATCATATTGGCTAGAATAGTTGCGGTGATCCAGCCGACCCCGAGAACCGGGTTAACAAATTCGTTGATTGCAGCATAGGGCCGTTTGCCGGTGGAAAGAGTCACGTAGGCGATTGCCGAGAGCATGATAACGCCGATCGTGATCGCGACCAGTTGCAACCAGAGCATACTAGTCCCGCCCAACATCCCAAGATAAAGCGCCCCACCGAGCGAACCTCCACCAAGAGTAATTGCACTTTGAAGCCAACCAGGCCCGGAGAGCCGAAAAAATGCCCCTAAAGTAGATATCGGGCCTCGCTCTTGAGCATCTAAAAGGATCTCGCGGCGATATTCAGAATCAGACATGAATCAAAGACCTAGTGGGACTGTCGGCAACATAGGGAAAGCATTTACTTTATTCAGCGGGTGATCACTCGATACCGGCTTCAGCGAGATACCTTTCGACGTCCAAAGCTGCCATACAGCCAGTACCTGCCGAAGTGATCGCCTGTCTATAATAGTCATCGGCCACATCGCCTGCAGCAAAAACTCCTTCGACACTCGTATTGGTTCGAAACGGCAGCGTCCAGTTCAAATACCCTTTCTCGTTCATATCGAGCTTCTGCTTCAAAAAAGCCGTATTAGGAGTATGACCGATCGCAGCGAACATCCCCCCGACTGCTAACTCGCGAGTCGAATCGTCGGTCGTGCTACGTAGCCGAAGTCCAGTCATTAATTTGCCGTCCCCCAGCACTTCATCAACGACGGTATTCCAGTGGATTTCAATTTTCGGATTGTCGATCGCTCGCTGCTGCATGATTTTAGAAGCACGCATTTCGTCTCTTCTCACGAGCATGTGCACTTTAGGACAGGTATCAAGATTGGCAAGATAGCTCGATTCTTCGACTGCGGAATCTCCTCCTCCCACAACGGCCAGTTCTTTGTTGTGAAAAATAAACAGAGCCCCATCACAAACTGCACATGCACTGACACCTTTATTTTTGTAGGCTTCTTCCGATGGTAGCCCCAAATAATTAGCCCGTGCGCCAGTGGCTATGATGATTGTATGAGTTTCGATGGGCTCCCCTTTGCCCGGAATGACTTTGTAAGGCTTGGAGGTCAAGTCGACATCAACAATATCATCTTCAATCACTCGCGTCTTAAAGTTGATGGCCTGTTGTTTCATCAGTTCCATCAATTCCAATCCCTGAACCGCGTAGTGGTGCTGACCCTCTTTTTTGTGGTCTGGAGGATCGGGAAGGTTGTAGTGCCGGTCTTTATCGACTGCGGTTTTTACAAAATCATGGACGTTGCCAAACGGAAATCCCGGATAGTTTTCAACTTCCGTGGTATAGGCCAATTGCCCCAAGGGAATCATTTCAGGTTTCACGGTCCCCTCGTAAACCACGGGTGAAAGATTGGCTCGAGCGGCGTAAATTGCGGCTGACCATCCGGCGGGGCCACTTCCAATAATGACAACTTTTTCAGCCAACTTAAATTCTCCGTTAATCATTCGAGTCTTTGAAACCTGAGATCACTCGATTATAAAGCCGACGTTTCCACATTGTCAGTCCTTATTCGATGATCATCGCAATAGCTCGCCAAATACAGGTCTGCTAAAATGACATCCACAAGATGACAAAAATGTCTGTTTGGCGATTGACCATGACCACCCTTCTGATTGCCTTTGCATCCTTTTTTGGCTTTATCATCGCCTACAACACTTACGGGAGATGGCTTGCCAGAACCGTGTTCGAGCTAAATCCGGACGCCGAAGTGCCCAGCAAACAGCTCGAAGACGGAGTCGATTATGTTCCATCGCGAAAATCGATTGTGTTCGGACATCACTTTACCAGCATCGCGGGAACCGGTCCGATTGTTGGCCCTGCGATTGCTGTTTTTTGGGGGTGGCTACCGGCTTTATTGTGGGTCGTCTTGGGCAGTATTTTTATCGGTGCCGTCCACGATTTTGGAGCCCTGGTGGTCAGCATGCGAAACCGGGGTCAAACTGTCGGTGAGATCGCGGGAAGATTGATCTCATCCCGCGCCAAGGTTCTTTTCCTGATGGTTTTGTTTTTTTCGCTAACCATCGTGTTGGCAATTTTTGGTTTGGTGATTGCCGCGATCTTTAGTGCCTACCCCGAATCGGTTTTGGCGGTTTGGGTTTCTCTCCCGGTCGCGATCGTCTTCGGAGTCATGATGAAACGGGGTTCGCAGCAATTGGTCCCCATGTCCGTCATCTCTTTAATTTTGATTTATTTCGCTGTTTACGTTGGGACCTACCACATTCCCATTTCGATGCCTTCATTTTCGTTGGTCGGAATTGAATTTAATCCGGTGATGAGTTGGACGATCATCTTACTTGCCTACTGTGCGATCGCTTCGATCCTTCCGGTTTGGCTGTTGCTTCAACCTCGAGATTACGTCAATAGTCATCAATTGTACGTGGCTCTTGGATTGCTAGTGATAGGGCTTGCCATTTCCTGTTTTTCTGGGCGAGCGGATTTAATCGCCTCCACTCCGAAAATCACTCAAGAGTTACCGCAAAATACGCCTCCTATTTTTCCGTTCCTTTTTATCACCATTGCCTGCGGAGCGGTAAGCGGGTTCCATTGCCTGGTCAGCAGCGGCACCAGTAGCAAGCAACTTTCCTGCGAGACCGACGCTCAAATCATTGGATATGGTTCGATGTTGTTGGAAGGGGCACTAGCGATTGTCGTCATTCTTGCCTGCTGTGCAGGTGTTGGCATGGGAAAGTATCAGAAAGTGACTACCGAGCTTCCAAATGGTGCCCAACAAATTGGTTTTGAGCCGGTGATGCAAAACGGACAGCATCTGGCTGGGCAGGCAGCATGGCGATCGACATATCAAATTGGTAAGCAAAAAGACTGGACCACGTTTGGACTTCGAGAAAAAGTGGGAGCCTTTGTAGAAGGAGGAGCCAATTTTTTGGCTGCTTTGGGAATTCCACTTCAGCTGGGTGTGTCGTTGATCGCAGTCTTGGTGGCCAGTTTCGCGGCTACTACGCTCGATTCCGCAACGCGATTGCAGAGGTACGTGATTCAAGAACTCGGATCTACGCTTAAGATCTCGCCGTTGAAGAACATCTACCTGGCAACCCTGTTGGCAGTCGTTTTGGGCGGTACCATCGCCATGCTGAAAGGTCCCAAAGGTCCTGGCTCGGGTGGCCTATTGTTATGGCCTCTGTTTGGTGCAACCAATCAGCTTTTGGCCGGGTTGGCATTGCTAGTAACGACATTTTATCTATGGCGACGCAAAAAACCGGTCTGGTTCGTCGTGATTCCAATGATCTTGATGATCTGCCTTCCCGCCTACGCTTTGATTTGGCAATTGTTTAATCAAAATTCGGGATGGGTTCGGACCGACGGAAAAATCTTGGTGGCGTCAATCGGTTTTGTGACTTTGGGCCTTCAAATCTGGATGATAATTGAGGCAATTCTGGTTTGGCCGAAAGCAAAAGGAGTTTTGGAAGAATCTCTTCCCCCGCTCAAACCATCGTCGTCTAAGCTCATTTCTTCGGGTGGTCGATCATGCTAGGTTTTACAAACGGTAGTCCTGCGAACTCTACATCCAAGCGATTTCGAAGCTCGTTTTTTGTTTTCGGATTGACTTCAATTTTCATCCTCTCGGTTGGCTGTTATCCGGACTATCCTGTCCACACGGGAGGGGCAGAAGTTCAGGGGGTTGTCAAATTGGATGGACGCCCCGTTAACCAAGCCAAAGTTGTGTTTTTACCAACTCGATTCCGCAATCGTAACAATACGCTTCCCATTTGCTTTGGCATCACCAACGGCGACGGACAATTTACCCTGACCACTGCCAGCGGAGAAAAAGAAATTCCGGCCGCTAAATATCGTATCCTGATTTGCCGAAAAAAGCTGGAAAAAGATGCTGAAGGCAGTCGGCTTTACCCTTGGACGACGGGCTTGATGCCCCAGTCCGCAGCGGGAGTGGCCAATATTGAGCACTCCGACGAAACGATTCCGTCAATCTACAATCTCGAATCCAGACTTGACTACCTGATCCAGCCCTCACCCAAAATCGTCCGACCGGTTTTTGACCTTAGTTCAGTGGACAAGCTTTTGGTCGAAAACTAGTTGCCATCACGATCTATGAGAACTACGACCTGCTTGGCTGATGTGCCAAATGTTGATCAGCAAATCTACAATATCGTTAGCCTAACCAACGTAAATGAAATTGAGGCTCTAGCCGAACCCATGGCTGGGAAGGGATCGATCGATTTTCGAGGATCTTAGAAATGTTTTTGTAGATCATTCCATTCTCTTTCGTTTTTCATGATATGCCCCGCCCGTGATTTTTGAGGAAGCGTGACCATGAAAAAACTCTTAATTGGACCAGCGACTCTTACTTTCATCTTTTTGTTAATCCCAATCAGCTTTGCAAACGCCCAAAACAGAGGCCTCGGACAAGGCGGTTTTCAACAACAGGGTCAACAACGTGGGCAAGGTCAACCAGGAGGCCAAGGTCAGCCAGGAGGGCAAGGTCAACAGCCCGGTCGAGCGCGGGCGGCACCGGGGCAAGGTGGCCAGGGGAATCCGACTCCACAAATGGTGATGCAACAGTTCGACAGAAATGGCGACAACCAATTGGATGTACAGGAATTAAGTGCATTGATGCAATTTGTATCACAGCGAATGAACCGACAGCAATCCGGAAATCGAAGCACTGGGCAGCGGCAATTCGGCCCTCAAGGAGGACGCACTCCATCGGTCGGCGGTAGAAGCCAACGTGGAAATGGAAATGGACGACGCCCCAGCGGAATTGGGTCCGGTGCATCTCAGACACGAAACAGATCGGGACTGACTCAAAGCTTGCTTAGCCGCTAGGAGCGAAAGCAAAAATGAAAAAGCCGGATACAGGATCCGACTTATCATTTTGATCGCCAAAACCGCAAGCTTGCGAAGACGATTTAAACAAAACAGTGCGTTAAACTGCGATTTAGTCTCCCAACTTAGATTTGAGATCTTCAATCAGAATCCGAACCTGCCTTAGCACAGATTCGTTGCTTGACACCATCAAAATTCCATCGACGACCTTGATTTCACCAATGCCGCCATTTTCGACCCAACTATCTGGCTGAACCATACTTTGCACAATGTTCTGCAGGGTAAGATTACTCGATGGCTCGACAGCATTGGCTGCTTTTTCATCGCTTAATTGTTTGGCCATTTGATTGAGCAAGCGTTTGAGTTCTTTATTCATTGCGATCGCTTCTTCAAAATTCGAAGGAGTTTCACCCTGCTGCGTTGTCAACGACTCCCCCGTCTGCGACCCACCTTGATAACCTTGAATCCCTTGAGGCCAATTTGGCAGACAGAATAAACCGCCTCCCATTCCAAAGCCACCACTTCCGCCTCCCATTCCACCGCCGAATCCGCCACCACCGCCGAATCCACCGATGATAGATCCGACCGGCGTGGGTGGCAAAAGAGCCACCAAATTTTTACAGTCAAACAACTTGAAGCGGACAAATTCGGGCGAGTCGGCATCATCTTTAGAAATGATCACGACGACACCATCGTCTATCGCGTAAGTGGCATTTTTTTGTCCCAACATCATCTGCAGACCTTTCGCCATGGGGATATTAGACAAATTCAAATTCAAAAGTTCATCCGACGGCAGACTATCGTCGGAGGCTGACTGGTGGATGAAAAACGAAATGCCTAAATCGTCACCCAAATTTTCGAAGATTTCAATTGCAGGCGTGTCAACAAATTTAATGGCTACCGTCTCTTCCAGCTTGGCTTCAGTTGCCATATTTCGTTTTGTTGTTTCTGACAAAAGATTGGACTCAAACGACGCCTCCGTTCCTGAGGCATCGGCAATCCCCGCTTCACCGTCGGTCTCTTGAGTAGCGACCGCCTGACTCGGTGCTCCAAACCGAGCATCCTCAGGCCAAATTGCCATCGCGAGCACAGCCAAAAAGAAAGTTCCTAACACCGAAAAAGTTGCAAATCTCATCATCCACCTCTTCTTTTTTAACTTGAGTACCGCCTGAAAATTTTTGGCCATTACTGCTGCGTCACCAAACTCTTCCAGTGCCTTTCGCACCGCTTCCGGTTTGGTCATTCCATCACATTCCAAATCGCGAACCCGTAACTGCAGATGATCTTGAAGTTCTTCCGCAATCAGTTCTTCTTCG
>JBCCSJ010000019.1:0-31963 GCA_039200505.1 Planctomycetota bacterium
CCAGTCACCAATAGTGGATTTTTCCGCGGAAGACTTTTGGGTCGCGGTTTGGCTCGAGGCCGATTCGGTGGCTTTGGCCCAGGATTCAGCGGTGTGGGTTCTGGAGGCGGAATCGGCGGTGCCGGGCTGGGTCGCATCCTTGCCTTGGGTGGGTTAGCTGGCGGTATCGTCGCAATTTCCGATGATGACTCGGGCGACTCTTCGCCTACCAACTAAAAACTCAGCACCCGGATTTGAGTATGCCTTGCACCTAAATTTTGAGCTCAAATGTTTCGCAATTGAGTTCAAGAAACGTAGGCCTAAGTAGAGAACAGAAAGCCCATCCCGATTAACCGGGGTGGGCTTTTTTATGGGCAGATCAGTACCAATTACTCGCATTTCCGAAGCAAAGCTTCAAAGTCCGATTTAAACTTTGACCCCTGCCAACCGGGCGGAATCGCCTGAATGAACTTCAGAAGTTTGCAAGCCTCTGACTTTCTATTCAGTTTAAAAAGCAAACTTGCCACATTGTATTTTGTCTCAAACCAATTCTCTGTATTCGGCTTGAGTCTCGATGCCAGTCTCCTCCATCGATCCAAAGCCTGAGCTTGCTGACCGTCATCTTGAGTATCTGACAGAACTCGAGCGATCTGCATCTGAATTTTGGCATTCTTGGGAAGTTTTTCTTCCAATTGCTTCAAGACGTTTTGGGCTTCACGATTACGCCCGAGTTCAACCAAAGTATCCGATTGCTTGATCTGCCACCCTATCCGGTTCGATGGTTCAGATGATTCGATGGCACGAATGATCATCGCCAGCCGAAAATTGAGAATCCCAGTACGTTCTGATTGAGTGTACAAGTTGTTGGCTTTAAGCATCGCGATCAGCAAAGAATCGCACGTTGAAAAAATCTCCATCGTTTCTGCAGGCAGTTCGTTGAGACGACTGGCTGCCTGGACTGGATCTGACACGCTTTGAATCGCAAGGTAAATTGCCATCGCCGTCTTAAACCGCTCGGTGTCCTTTTTTCGAATCCCATCCAGACGACTCAAAGCAGTAGGGTCAACTCGTTGCTGACCAAATAACATTCTTAGTTCCAATTCGACCAGATAAAGCCTTCCCGCCGAGCGATCGTTCGCCGTTTGAATCCGTACCGCTCGTATTTTGTCGATCCATTTCGCCACATTCACCCGAACTGAACTTTGAGACTGATACCATTGTTTCATTTGATTTCTGGAACAGCGGGCGATCGCCGGTGACAAATCCGACAAAGCTTCAGAGGATGCCTTTAGGTATTCATCCAGTGCCCCTTCCCAATTACCTTCCCTTTCAAGCTGATTACCCAAATAGCTTATCGCCTGATCAACCGTTTTGGCATTCCGGAATAGGTTGATGTGTTCTTCCAATAGTGTTTTGAATTTCTGGACTGAATCTTGGTCACTCTGGGATAGCGCTTTGGCCAAATTCCAGCAACCTCTTAAATGAACTGAACTGGACAGAGGAAGTTTTGGATTCCGCCTTGCAGTTGCCACAAGTTGATTCCCTGCTTTGGTAGGTTGACCCTGTTTTTCAAAGATCTGCCCCATCTTGATCCCAAGCTGCAACTCAACCTGTTCTTTGTTCAGCGTTTGGGCCATCGAAATCGCCTGATTGTAAGCCTTCAGGGCATCAGCATAACGCCCCTGCCGACTGGATTGATCCCCCAACCGAACCAGAACTGCCATCTGGCTTTCGTTGGCATTGGACTCGCCGGGCTGCGTCATTCCATCATCGGAACGCCGAGTCCCCGTGTCTGTTTTTTTGGCGACAACCGTGATCAGTAACAGTTCTGCTCGCCGCCCCCAATAGGCTCCCTGACGGGATTCAATATTCCGAGTGGTCGTGGTTGCTAATTTTAGCCAACGATCTTTTTCAGCCGGGTTGTTTTTGCCGTTTGAAAGTTGAACAGCCAGCTCGACTAGGGCGAGTTCCACCTGAGGTGTTGGTTCTCGAACTTCCTGATATTCTGCCAGAACTTTTGAAGTAAATGCGTCGTTTCCAAGCACCGAAGCTGCCAGCAATTTTTGTTCAAGAATGGGCTGAACCATAGTTTGGGGTACGCGATACTTTTGAAGTTGGTCTATTTTTGATTTCAGTTCCAGAACTTCCTGTTGCAGCATCAAAAACTCGAGTTCACTCACTTTCGCCTGCCACCACAAAAGTTCTTTGGGAGATGCGTTCTGCTGGACCTGCTTCAGTGAGTTCCGAAAATTAAAAAGTGCGTCGGCACGCTCTCGTTTTTCTTCCGGTTGGTCACTCTGAAAAAGCCTGGCTCGATTCAGATTGCAAATCGCTTCTTGAAATGCAATGTACTTTTGCAAATTGATCAACTGCTCAACAGATAAACGATCGGGATCGTTGCTGCGACGCCGGGCCAGCGGAATAGCCGACTCAACATCAGATTCAAGAGACGTGATCATTTTTCGAGCTGCTCTTAATTCAGCCAGCGCGATCGCTTTGGCGTCCGTTTGCGCCATGTCCGATTCCATTTCCTGTAGAATCAAACGTACCTTCGCAATTCGGCTCAACAGATATTGGATGCGGACCAAAATGACCCTTGGATAGGCACTGCCTTTTTGCTCAAACTCTTTGAGCTTGTTTTCAATTCGCAACCATGCCTGCGGCCTCTCTGAAACCGGGGTAAGAATCGCCTGGGTCGTTAGCGATTTGATCCACTCGATATAGATCACCGCTTTTCCCGATTGACTGGTTTCAACGTCCAGCCGTTGCTGACAGTATTGGTCGACTAAATCAAACAGACGCCGACGACGAAGACCGTCAATCACTTTTTGATCTTCATCCTGCTGAACTTTTAGTTGAATGGGGTCAACATCAACGCCGCCTCCCGCAGTCAACTGCGAAACGGCATTGGAAATTGGGAACGATAAAAAAATAAGTCCCAAGATGCAAATCAAAACCGGTTTCATTACAGTCCTTGTGGATTAACGGCAAACGAGACTTCAGCAAAACCGGACAACTTTGCGGAATCGTAAACTTCGATTACAACACCCAACGGAACAACGGGTTCAGGATGCAAGATGACCGGTGTTACAATCTCCAGTTCCGAAATTGCGGTTAATCGTTGCTGGACTTCTTTTAATGACGCGACGGTTTGCTCGTTAACGATGTAACTTGGTGCTTGCCCATCCCAATCAATGCGAACTACGATATCATCAAAATCTTTAGGCGGTTCTTCTATCGGATTTTCGACCGGTGCCGATCCCGCTTGGGACGACATTTCACTCGGCAAAACATATTCAATCATCTGAAAACTGGCCGTCCAGACAAAAAAGACCAACAGCAAAAAAACGACATCGATCATGGGAGTCATCGCCGAATCGAGGTCGGTCTGATTCCCCTGTTGCACCAGTGGACTCGGGCGTTTCATGCACGCTCTCCTGTCATCGCTGTTCCTCTTGGTAAACGGCGTAGGTGACATTCCAGATCCGAGCACTAGTACAAGCGAGCATGATTGGTTCCACCGTCGAGTATGGCACCGAGCGACTGCCGCGGATCCGGACTTCGATATTTTCTCCTTTCGAATCGCGAGCTTCGGCAAACCGTTGTTGCAATTGCTGTCGATCGACCGGCCGACCCGCCAACCAGAGCGTGCCATCCGGTTTTACGTTGACCGTCAATCGCGGTGTTTCCTGATCCATGTCTTCCTGGCTGGAAGCCGCTACTGGCAATTCAAGTTCCAGTTGTGACTCTTGGCGGGACAGGTGACTGCTAACTAAAAAGAAAATGATCAGCAGAAAAACGACATCGATCATCGGCGTCATATTGAAGCCGTATTTGCGATTTGATTTGTGCAGAGGGATTTTCACGATCAAGTCTTCAACTGAAGCGACGGTACGGAAACTTACTTCGATTTTGCACGCCGACGTAATGGCGTAAAAACGTGTTGGGCGATATAAGCAGCTTCGGCTACGAATTGATCGATCCGATTCCGAAAAATTGCAAACGCCCCGATCGCAGGAATGGCAACAATCAGCCCGCCCACTGTGGTCACCAACGCCTGATAAATCCCTTCGGCCAGTTGAGGTGCACTCGCGGTTCCCTGTGTTGCCGCAACGCTTTGAAAGGCCACAATCATTCCGATGACCGTTCCCAACAGGCCGACCATCGGTGCAATGTTCCCGATCACAGAAAGATACTCAATTTTTCGAAACAGCCTGGCCGACTGTTCGGCTAATGCATCTTCAAGCGATTTTTCAACCGCGTTCCAGCCAAATTCTAATTCATTAATGCCGTGCATCAAAACAAAAGAAAGGAAACTGGGACGCATGTTGCAGGCTTCTTGAGCTTCTTTGACGTTTCCCGAAATCAACGACTGTCGAACCTGTTCCGCTAATCCTTCCGGCATCAAATCTTTTCGGCGAATGCTGATCAAATGATCAAAGATCAAGTAGGCCGCCGTGAGCGATAAACCTAACAGCACAAAAATCATAATCGCACCGACGATCCCTCCCGAAAACAAGATCGAAAGAAATCCACCTTTAGCTTCGCTAGTCCCGGGACCCGATTCTTGGGCGAAGGCAGAGGCAGCCAAACACAAAATCAACATCGGTATTAAAGCAGCAGTCTTTTTGTAAAACATCATTCTGGATTTTGTGTTGGAATCAAAACGAGCGATCAATGTCAGTGTTTAGTTAGCCTGCTGAGCCCACAAAGATTGAGGGTAAACTCTTTTCAGTTCGTCAACCAGTAAGTCGGCAGCTTGCAGATCGTTTTGCTGACGAAATAATTTAGCGGCTCGAAAAAGAGCGGCTGCTGCCAAAGACTGTTGATCTGGAAAAAGGATTCTTACTTTCATGAAATTCAAGGTTGCAGCTTCACGAAGTCCCGACCTTGCTTGAGTCGTCGCCAAAACCAGGAGCGGTCCAGCACGAATCTGTCTTGGCATTTTTGCCAAATTCGATTGCCAAACTGAAATCTGTTTTTCATTGACTTGAGTCCGAGTGCGCCACAATTGGGCTGTAGCCATCGCGCGAATTCGAGGATCAAGATCTGTTGTTAATTCAGTCAGAACTCGAATTGCTTTCTCTCTGTCGACGCTCAACAACCAACTTGCACCTAATAGTTGAATGGAAGGGGTGTCCGATTGGGCGAATTTTGCCAATTCTGGATTGGCAGTCCCTGTTTCAGCCCAATTGAGCGGACTGAGTTTCAGAAATCTCGTATCAGGATCCTCATTCAGAATCAGCAAAAATTGCTTGGCCGCTGAAGCGGGTTGTTCCAGCATCAGATACACTTTGACCAATTGGGCCGAAATCATTCGCTTTACCCAAGGACGCAACTCCTCCTGCATCGCTTTTTGATATCTAGCAAAAGCTTCATTGGCCAGCCCTTTTTCTAGCAATTCATTCCCTTTAAGGTGGCTACCGTTCCAACCCGTTTGAACCTCGACGATAGATTCGTTGGGAATCTCTTTTCGCCTGCCATTGTTTTCAAGACTCAGCGAACTCCCTTTCCATTCGACAATGGTACCATTTCGCTTGATCGTTTCCTCAGAGTTCGCTCGCCGAGTCACTACCACGTCGGCAACCTGCGCGAAAACTACCATCGGGTCCATTGAAAGAATGTGCATAAAAATTAAAACACGAAACGACCAATTCGCAATGAACTTGCTTTTGTTTCGATTTTGAATTGTCGATCTTCGATCCATTTTCGTTTCAAGTCAGTTAGTCGATCTTGAGGCTGCGAATATTTTTAAACAGATAGGTGCCGCCAGTATCTTGAGCGACACGCATCAATGAACGGTCTTGACGCTGTCTGTCACCAAATTGAATAGTGTTGATCACGGTTGCTCCGCGATTCAATTGTCGCAACACCAACAACTCTCGTTCCGTAAATCCACCTTCGGCGTCGGTCAAAAGAAAAATCACATCGGGACGCAACTGAAATGCCATTCTTAGGGCTCGCATATGGTCGGTCCCCCGATCAGGGCGAGTACGTTCAATAAAGCCGACAGCTTTTTCTTTGACTCGAGGTGTTGCTGCGAGCAAATGGTTGTTTCCGTCGAAATTAAAAAACGTGGGAATGTCGTTATAAAAAATGATTTGAAATTGATGACTCTCCTGAAGCGACTGTAAACTTTTGGTCAATTCCTGGCGGGCCGCAATCATAGGGCGACCATCGTATCCTGCCATACTTTTCGACCGGTCAAAAACATAGACAAATCGGCTGCCGGTTCCCTTTAATCCAAATACTTCGGTCGTAACTTTCCCACCCTGATCTCCCTGGATCAATGACGGTCCATCTAACAGGCTTTCGGAACCTTGTAGCAAGTCAGCCAAATCGTCGCCTACTCCGGAAAGTTCAACTGGGTTCATGTCGACCCCCGGTAAATCAGGCGCTTGCTGAGCCATGTCGGCTAGCGGCGGTGGTTGTTGAACACTGTCCGCCTGTTCGGCAGAAGCCGCCTCCTCGACGTCTCCTTCGTCAAGGTATTCTGTAGTTTCCGAATCCGCCTCGACCAGGACAATTCCACCGGACCGGTTCTCTTCGTCGCCCGCACCTCGACTGGTCGGTTGGCTTAATAGAAAGAAAAGGATGAGCAACAAGACCGAATGAAGCCCAAACGAAAGCAGCCAAGCAGGAATCCTGCGAGGTACCGTCGCCAGGTCGATCGACACCCTAGAATTCTGCCGATTTGGTTTCGTTTCAGACCCAGGTTCCTGATCCGATTTTTCAGTATTCCCTGAGTTCTTTTTCATGAATTGTCAGAACGAAATTCGCTTGCCCATCCAATCATAGAATTCCCCTTATTTGGCGTCAACGCGAGCCTTACATCGACCATTTCCCGACAACAGATCATTCTGCATCCGATGTTGAACCGCTTTGCAGCTTTCGAGCAGCTTGTTCATCTCTGGGTGCTCATCCCCAGACTATCGTAAGCGACCCAAACGTGATCCGAATCGCCCCCGGATTCTAGCCGACATTGGATGCAGTTCATGGTGGCAGCCTGCCCGGCTCGATGCCGCAAAACAGCCGCAAGTGACACGTTTGGTCTGCATGTGTGCTGGCACTTTTCTAGGGTTTTTAGGATCCCAGAGCAGGTAGGACCTTAGGTGTCAATTCGTTGGCCAATAGTGATGGTGTCGCAAGTGTTGAACGCCAAATCATTAAGGAAACAACGATGATCAAGCCATTGAACGCCCCTCAATTGACCGCCGCAAAACCACGAGCCGGATTGAATCGCATTGGTGACCTCATGAACCGCCTGATCCGCCACTATGAAATGCAAGCCGAATTGGCGGGGCAGCTACAAAAGGCAAGTCATGTTGCGGTGGTCACGACTGGCCCCACCCAAACGATTCAGACCACGTTTGGTTGGGAAGACTAAGAAACGCACCGCTAATTGATCCAAGATCTCTGTCGCAGCAAATTCACTTCCTTTTCATACTTTTTCTTTCGATGGCCGGTAAACTTCCACCAAGCCTGCGGTGGATTTCCATTCATATAATCGATGGTCGCCATGTAGACATCTAGAACGCAAGGATCGTGGAACGTTTGATCCACTTCGCAAATCTGTTCATAGAGATCCATCGCGTTCTTACCGATCAAATCTTTAGGCCCCTCAAGCCCTAGCCGTTCAAAGTCATCCGACATCGCTGGCCCGACATTGACGATCTGATCAAACCTTTCAATCGAGGACCTCTCCGTAAAATGATCTGCTTTCATAGCCATGATTCCTCCTTGTATCCTGATTCGACACCCCTCCGTAATCGACAAAGCAGAATCGTTGTCGACTCACGTATTTAAATTGCCGAACATCCATTTGGCAAGTAATTGCTGTCGAGATTTTGTAACGAAATTTTCAAAAAAATAAATGATCAGACGGGTGGTTCGTTACCATTGCATCCAAGGACAGTTGACTCTGCCGAAAGTAATTGACGTTGCGGCACCCAATGGTTTTGGCAAATCCGGCAGCGTTCAATCCCAGTAGTTTCGAAGATTTCAAGCACAAAATCTGAATCCGCGTTCAGCTGATTCTTCAGAGTTCCAAACGATGCCAGAATTGCCTGATGTGATTACCTACGTAGAAGCGTTCAACAGGCTACTTAAAGGTTCTAAAATCCAAAACATTGTTATGAAAAGTCCTTTTGTTCTCAGGACTTTTGATCCGCCGATCGAGTCAGCCATCGGCTGCACCATCCAAAGCTTTTCACGTTTGGGAAAACGAGTTCTTTGGCATTTAGATCAAGATCTGATTTTCGTTTTTCATTTGATGATCGCTGGAAGATTTCACTGGAAGGAGAAAACAAGGGTGCTCCCCAAAAGCAAAACGGACTTGATTGCGTTCCATTTTGAACACGGCAGCATGATGCTGACTGAAGCATCCAAAAAGAAAAGAGCCTCCATTCATGTTGTTGAAGGACCATCGCAGCTTGAGCCGTTCAAACGCTCAGGTATCGAGGTTTTGGAATGCACACAGGAAGAATTTCTGGCCCAGCTCAAAGCCCAAAATCGAACTTTAAAACGGGCACTGACCGATCCCAATATTTTTTCAGGTGTTGGAAATGCCTACTCAGACGAAATCCTATTAGAAGCTGGTTTGTCTCCTTTAAAACGCACCCAACAACTGAACAACGAAGAAGCAATCCAACTATTCGAGGCAACACGTAAGGTTCTAAATTTTTGGATCACTCAATTTCACGAAGAATTAAGCAACGGCTTTCCAGAGAAGGTAACGGCGTTTCGCCCGGGAATGGCCGCACACGGTAAATATGGACAGCCGTGCCCCAAATGCCAGACGAAGATTCAACGGATTCGATATGCCGATAACGAATGCAACTATTGCCCCCGCTGTCAAACTGGCGGAAAACTCCTTGCCGACCGCAGCTTATCCAGACTGCTCAAAGGGGATTGGCCGAAAACAATCGAGGAACTGGAGGGATAGCCAATCAAATATGAGAGAGCAGGGTAGGGGAGGAACATCGCTCGACTTTGTGATGCACGTGCAGCGAAAATTTTCGCGGAGAAACTGACAGTCTAACGGGACATCGAACCGAAGACGGTTTGGTGCTTTGGAAATCCCACCAATCATGATCGCATTTCGCTTTACGAACTACCGCTCAATTCGACCAAAAAGTCCTTTATAAGCGGATTGAATTTCGTCGGCTGCTCCATCGGCGTCATGTGACCGGCTGACGAAATGCACTCAAATCGCGAATTAGGTAGCATTTCGGAATCAGATTCCATTTCGTCTGCAGGAGTGATTTGATCTTGGTCTCCCCCAATCAATAGGGTGGGCACATCGATTTGGGACAACCACTGCCTTGCATCCTCCCGGCCTGCCATGGCCAAGTGCCCTTTCGCAATCGATTCTGGATCAGTAGCCAGAATCATTTTTCGAATCGATTCCGAGACCGATTTATCGGCATCCGGCCCAACCAACTTGGGAATCATGGAATCGGCAACCGGTTTGGCACCAGTAACAACAACCGAAGCGGCCACCATTTTTCGACCGCGGGCAATCTGCTCGGTATCGTTGATAGCCCGGGTGTTGCAGGCGACCAATCCAGATAGCCGATCTCGATGACGCCTAGCGAATTCCCAACCGATGTAGCCACCCATTGAGAGCCCGACAAAAACTACTTTTTCAATCTCCAGAACATTCAATAAGTCGGCCAAATGATCGGCCCAAATATCCATTCCCAGTACGGAGCGACTGGTTTCACTTCTCCCGAATCCGGGCAAGTCCGGACAGATTACCCGGTTCTTCGTCGAAAGTTCCGCAATTTGATTGTCCCACATTTGATGGGTCAACGGAAACCCGTGAACCAGCATCACGGCAGCCCCCGAACCGACGTCGGTAAAAAACAAATTGCCGCCGTTAATTTTGGTCTCTTTCTGCCCCACGTGATCTCCCTACAACAACCCTAACACACGAAAAACCCAAACCGTCAGCATTCCCGATACGACTATCGCTGGTATCGCTGCAACCCACTTTAACTCGAAAGCCCGACGGTGACTCAGGATTAACCACAATTGAATGGCGTGCCACGGAATTTGCACTGCCAAAAAAGGGTACATAAAGACGATCGATGGGTTAAATTTCCACGCCTGACACCAAGCCCCGTGACTAACGCTTATAAAGGCCCGAGTCATTCCACACCCGGGACAATTGACGCCGAGAATGATTCGGCTGACACAAGTTGGGGGTAAAACTGCATCCATTTCAGGCACAATCACCTGTTTCGATTGATTCAGCTGAAGATAAAACGAGAGCCCCAAAACAATAACCGAAAACAGCAAAGACAGACCATGAAACGCCACGTCTCTTTTTGCAGAATAGAATTTTGGCCGGAATGGCGGCTGTTCGGAAGCGATCGTTTCCAGGTTTTGATCTTTCTCGGTCAAGTCTTTGATTCCATTTCGGATTGAAATTCTTCAATCATTGATCTCGCCAAAATCGCGGCGAAAACAGAACTAGAATCGGAAAGATCTCCAACCTGCCCAACATCATACAAACGATAAAAACCAGTTTGCTGATCTGATTGAAATTGGAATAGTTTTCGGTGGCTCCAACGACGCCCAACCCGGGTCCAATATTGTTCAACGTCGAAATGACCGCGCTAGAACTATCGATGAGTTTGTTGCTGGAATCGGCCTCCCACGTGTAAGTCGACTCGAGGGCTACGACAATGGTCAATGCAATCAGTAACAATAAAAAAACCAAGCTAAAATAAACCAGAATAGAGTGCCGCAACGTTTGATCATCGGCCGGCCTTCCACCAATCTTCAACAGCCGAACCTCTTTGGGTTGGAAAGAATGTTCGATCTCCATTCTCAATATTTTTACAAACAGAATGTGGCGGATCACTTTCATCCCTCCGCCGGTGCTGCCAGCACAGCCCCCAACAAACATCAACATGAGTAAAAGAAACCGGCTAAAGTCGTTCCAGCGATCGAAATCTGCCGTTCCAAAACCGGTAGTTGTCAGCACCGACACCACCTGAAACAGACCATTTCGAAAACTACTTTCGATGGTGGAAAAATCTTGATCGGCAAACACGGCACCAAATAGAATCAGAAGCAACGTTGAAACCAGAATGATGCCCCCGTAAGTTCGAAACTCAATGTCTTTCAGCAACTGGGACGGGTGCCCCAACAACACCATCAGTAACAGCGTAAAATTGGCTCCTGCCAGAATCATGAACAGGATGACGGTGTACTCAATAAAAGGTCCTGACCCGGCTTGCATAAAATGGCCAAGGCTTGAGTTATAGGTGCTGAACCCCCCTGTGGCCATGGTTGCGAAAGAGTGACATATTGCATCAAACAGAGACATCCCCAGCAGCTTCAAGATCACTGCCAACACGACATTCAATCCAATATACATGGCCGCAAACCGCCAGGCAGCATGTTGCATTCGTGCGTTAAAACTATCCTGCGTCGGACCGGGCACTTCGGTCCGCATCAACGCTTTGCCAGCAGATCCCTGTCCCAACAAAACGACGAACAACACAATAATCCCCAGACCACCCAAAAAATGGGTGCTCGATCTCCAGAATAAAATGCAGTGGGGGACCAAAAATGGGTCCTCCAGATCATTCAACACCGTTGCCCCAGTGGTGCTGAATCCCGACTGAGATTCGAACATGGAATCAACAAGACCCATTTGAACCCAAGCCAGTCGGTAGTTGGCCGCACGGTCGGCCGGAGCATCCGGATTCTGATTCGGAAGCAGAATCCACCTTTGAAATGGATCCGCACGTACTATCTGGGCCAACAACTGAGGCGCACTTTCCAGGCCTGACTGACGAACCATTTGCCTTTCAGAAACTCCACGAGCCGAAGCTCCGGCAACCACGTCAAGCACTTTTACCTGATCAACGCTAAGCCCTTCGACAACTTCCCAACTGGTCCAGATTTTCCAATTCGATGTTGCAACGAGGACCCTTTGTCCCGAAATTCGAATGGAAGGCCCCCGAGCGGTGCCACTGAACATATAAGGGAGTGCTCCCAAAATCGTCGCCAGCACCCAACTTAATCCAACGATGGCCATCGCCTCTTTGCGATAGATTTTGGACTCAGCCTGCTTGCCAAACCAGATCAACACGGCTCCCACCAGCCATGAAATCAATGCCCCGATTCCCAGCCCCCAAATCCCACCGGTTTCCGAACGTTTCATTTCGACAACCGGGTGAGTATGTCGACCGATGTTGGGGTCTGCCCAAATCAGACTGAACAGCATGAAGGCACCAATCAAAATTGCCAAAATGCCAAGTAGTCGGGAGAGTAAACGAAAATTCATAGTTGGTGATAGTAAGCCGTCGACAGCACATTGGTATTTACCCTATCCATTCTATCGAAGATCGACTTCCCAATGGTTAGGTCTGGCAGGGATCAAACTGGAATTTAAGACTTCAATGGTTCCGTTTGTAGTCCTTGCTTCAATCGCTTCAAGCAGACTTTGGCAAGCACTCAGCCAGCACTAGCCCGATCGCAACACTAATTGGAATACCTGCGATTCTTCTAAAGAGTCGTCGACTCCTGCTCAATTTCAGATCTCTTTGGTGCTGTTTTCTTCGTCACCAGATTCCTGTTGCCGCTGGTATCGTTTCAAAGCCCAAGAGTCAGCGATCTTACCCCCTACCAAGACCGACACCGGAAACACAAACAGGTAAATAAGCGTCATCGACTTCTTTCCAGCAGGGTCGGCGTTGGCCGTTTGTAAAAAGAATACGAACAATAATCCGGCGAGAAAAATCACATGAGCAAAATGCGAAAACGGCGAAGCAAAAAAAGCGTAAATCCCAAGCAGTCCACAAAACAAAGCATTCCCGACTAACATCAACAGAAACATGTTGCGAGGAATCGCCTGTTCGGGATTGTTCGCCATAACTTCGCGTTGAACTGCAATGTCCGGTTCGTTGAGAAACTCGATATACTCCGGGAAAAACAGATAACCGAGAATTGCAGCCAATGTCATGAATCCGGTCACAAACAAAACAAACCCGGAAGCGATTGTGAGAAAACTTCGCACCATTAAAACTGGAGGCAATCTTTGGTCCGACATTGTGATCTCTGCCAATCTTTCGGGGGCGCTGACCAGTCCACCCAACCGTGCTCTACGCCCACACCGTTGTCCAAAACCCAATCAACACTCGATCGTTCTATGAAAATCAATCCGACACTTTGGGATTGAGTTTCTTGTTCTTATTCTAAATGATTTAACCTGTTTGGACAGCTACGACAACGACTTCAAGATTTCAAGATTCACTCCTTTTTGCGTTTGAACCTCAGCTTAAGTTGTAAGCCAGCCATGTTGGGGGGCACCAACCGAATCGTATCTTCGTCGACAATTTCGATTTCGTGCTCTGAAGTTTGAATATTGGTTTCGAAACTGACTCGAATGATTTTGGATCCTTCGGTGTAGTCCATAATTCGCCAGGATCCCTTCTTCGATTGATTGATCGCCCCCATCTGAGTCACCGTTTGAAAGGTCCCGTTAGCACGCAAGATCAAACTCATTCTTGGTTGGACCGGCTCATCCTGATACTCCATGGCGCCCATCGGAGTTTCAGGAGCCAACTCGACTTCCTCCTGACCGACTCGTCTTTGAATTCGGTTCGGTTTTTCAATTTCCCATTGACCTGCCAACTTTGTCATCCCCGGTTGATTACAACCGGTCAGGGTGCATGCAAGTACTAAACAAGTCAGGAGTATCAGTTCGTTTTTCATATTCAGATATTAAAAAGAGGTAAACCTTGACAATTGTATGATTTTTTTGGATTGCTCAAGGCTTGACGGCCGATATTCACCAATGCACTCCGCTAATGTCGCGGATATTTATACTTACGTGCGTGGGGGATTCTCATGTTAAAGTCATTCATCTGCCTGATTGCCATTTGTTCTATTTTATCGTTAGGCTGCTGCGGACCTATGATGGTCGGTCCCGGCTGTGGAATCTCCAACTGTTACGATTGCGACGGGGCAACGGTAGGTCAACGAACCATCCCTCATAGCCCTTTGGATAGCTTACGCCAACTCAGACGAAGCATTACTTGCGGAAGTGGTTGCGGCGAAACTTACGTCGGTGAATGGATTAGCACTCCCCCGGACTGTAGCGATCCGTGCTGTGGTTCCCAATGGGTTGGTGGCGCATCCAAATGCAGACCGTTTTGCTGGGAACCTGGCATGTTTGCAGGTTCTATTTTCGGTTCCCTCGTCGGTCAGCGGTACTGTGACAGAGCACAATCAAGTCAACCATGCGGCTGTGATGAGTGTTCATCCTACGGGTACGATTCCGGTATGGTTTACGAATCTGGAGAAGTTTATTCCGGCCCTGCCATGGGCGGAGGATGTTCTTCGGACCATTGTCAAGGCGGCTGTGGCAACGGAAACTACGCTCAAAATCAAATGCCGGGAACTGTTCGAACCGCGTCCAATTCAGGCGTGCTGACAAGCCGGGCCATGAGCCGAAAAGTCGATTACATTCGTCGCTAGTTAGGTCGTAGGATTCGCCAGAATTTCTTCCACCCGTTAGGCGGAATGTATTCGCAAAATTTACTGCTCAAACCTAGCGATGAAAAGCCGTCTAAGCAGATCCTAGCGGCAGGGGAGGGGCAAACAGATCAATGCCTTCTTGACTCTTAACCTTGTATCAAAATTTTAGCGAACGTTGATCGCCTCGGTTCCGTAAACCTCAAATTTTGGATTTTTACCAAACCTACCAAATTTCATTCGGCGATTCGTCCAACATGATTAGACTTTGACGACCAAGGTCTTGGAAAACTTGTCGTGCCAACCTCTCACCTTCGTGCGATCTCCAAATAAAAATGAGAAAGCTTCGAAAGGGATAAAACGGCACGCTGATCGCCCTAAAATTTGCCCTATGGACGGTTGTCCACCAGACTCATCCACGACCTTGGTTCGCGTGATCAATTTCGCTGGAGTTTGCTGAATGATGGCTTCGAAGAATACGTAGTAGGTAAATGAGATGATAAAAAACAAGAAGGAACCCGAAGACCCCAATATGAGATTCTGAACATCTAACTCCACGCCAACTGTAAGAGCCAACGTATTGAGCGTGGCAAACGATAGCGTAATTGTCAGATAAAGAAAAATCTGCTCGAGCAGATAATTGGCAAATCGAGTGTTTTGCGAAACCAAACGCCCCGCACTTTTTCTGTTTCGCGAACCGGTCGATGATCTGACGGATGAACGACTTCGTGGGGATTGATATGGATTCTGTGACATAACTGGTTTTTCAATGTTCGGCGATCGCCGCACAAATGTTGGTTAACCTGGAGGCCACTTTAGGGGGCGTCCGGCGAGGATGTGGAAGTGAAGGTGATCGACCGATTGACCACCATCTTTTCCACAGTTGGCAATGACGCGATAACCGCCTTCTTCAATCCCCAACTCTCGGGCAACCTTACCGACAGCTAACAACAAATGGCCGGCAAGATCTTGATCCGTGTCGTCTAAGTCCGCCACGTTGACAACTTCCTTTTTAGGAATCAACAGGACGTGGGTGGGGGCTTGCGGCGAGATATCTCGAAACGCCAAACAGAGATCATCTTCGTAAACAATATCGGCCGGTATCTCTTTATCGATGATCTTTTTAAAAATCGTACTCACGTCTAACGCCTTTTTTCTACCGACTTGCCTTGGAGCAATGAATGAAGCTACGAATCACTTTTGTCAGTCGAGTTCACAACCAAAGCTTGATCCGAAACCAAAATGATGATCCCGTCTCTGACCGGGAGCAACAGTGACCTGTCTTCATTAAAGTAACCACCGTCGATTTTCTGACTTTCCGCTTGACCCAAGCGATTAAATACCTGTCCCGCGTCGATTGCGGAATTGATCTCAGAAATTTCAGCCGCATCCGCTTCCGTCAAAGCAGACTTGGTCACGGGACACCGTATTAAATCTAAAACCTGATTTTTCTGTTTGCTATTCATTCATTTCGCCGCCGCAGTGATTTTCCAAATGATAGCATTTTCGGACCGGACTTCTCAATATCACGCAAAAGGATTCCAATTTCCAATTGAAGTGGGATTCGAAGTGAAAGCCGGGCACGGCTCAATAACTGAGTTTGGAGTCAAGCCTGTCGTTTGAAGAGATCAAGCTTTCTAAATCGAACCGTCAAAATCCAATCGAGAAACTAGTGTCTGAAGGGAGTCAGCCATGTATTTGTTCGAATCTCAATGCCTAAGACTCAAGCACCGACAAACGCCGTTAATTTTGGCTACGGCGATGATGCTTGTTGTCGCTTCCTCACAAGCCCGGTCTCAATTAATCGTGACCTTGGACGCCGATCCTAATGTCAACCGAATCGAGCAAGTCGCAGATTTCGAAAATGAGGTAGCAGTTGCTGTGACCCATGGAAACGGGCTTTTCAGCAAGAAATGCGTTCCACAATGGAAGGACGCAAGTGCAACAACTCCAATCCTAACGCTTCCCGGCTATCAACAAACAATTGACGAGGCAGACTCGATGGTCGCGAAGTTTCGCGTGGGATCAGAAGCCGCTCCCAAAACTGAGCCCCTCAATCGAACATCCGAAATCGAATCCTATTGTCAAAAGCTGGCCATCAATCTCGGGCTAGTTATCAACAACCAAAAAACTCAGCAACAAAAAAACAGAGCGATTTTTACGGCCCTGATGATGTCGGTTGAAAAAGCTGAACTTCAACACCAAGCTGAATTGGAATCATTAAAGAAACAACATCAACTTGAATTGCGCAGATACCATGAGTTTCAAAAGCAGCAGGCCCAAATCGAATCGCTTGAGTACAAAATTAATGATCATCGTTTGTCGGTCAAAAATTTCGACACGACACGATTCAAACTAGATCCAGTTCGAGCCCAAGCTGAACCGATCCCACAACCGCTTCGACCGGTTCACGCACAACTCGAACCGATCCTAACGGAACGCCGCCCACTTCGACCGCTGGTAGCGATCCCCAACGAATCTTCGAATCGTCACCAGAATCAAACTGAATCAGATCGGTATTGGCAAATGCAACAAGCTTTCCAAGCCAAAATGGACACTGTCATTTCGAACACCCAAAGCTTGGAAAACCGGATTGTGGCATTGGAAAACCAGCAACGACAATCCCACAACTTTCAATTCGGTCCCGACCCACGCGATCCGTGTGAACCAAGGCCAAGTAGGCCCGAACTTGCGAAGATTCTTGAGCAGATCGAGATACTAAAAACGACTGTACGCAAATTTCAGGAAACGAGCTCCGTAAAGCCCGCAACTTTTTATCGGGAGATTCCTGCTGGCTCAAATCAGCTCCGCCCGCTGCTACCACAACGATAATCCCCGGATAATCTGGCTCCAGGTACCCAAGGCGTTGGGGTCCTTGCCCTGGGCTGAATTGTTGAAGGGCTAAACGGCTAGAATTGGTGTTCAGCCTTTTTCTACAAAAGAGTGATTACAAATTGATAGCACCTAAATTTCAGGCTTCGAGCACTAACACAATCGCCTCCCAAAGAAACTTACACGGCCAAATTATTCCTTCAGCTTTGGGATCGATCGGCCAGGAGTCCAGGGAGCGTTCGCTGCATCCAATTTCTTGTTCAAAGCCGGAATGTCTCCGTCGACCACTTCCTTCAGGTCGGCCAAGACCGATTCAAATTGCCCTTTGACAATTTCGTACTGCCTTTTGTGCGTCCCAGTTGGCCCTTCCGTACTACCCATGGCTCCAAACATCATCGTTCTCAGTCGGCTGTTGAATCCAGGCAACTCTGGTTCATTTCGCCGAGGTTTGGTTGGATCGCCGTTAAACTTTTCGTCGATATCCATCAACTTGATCTCAATTTGACGAACCTCATTTAACATCGCAGGATCCAGATCGATCGAACGCTCGATCACCGATTTAATTTGCGAAACCGTTTCACTGGCTTGATTCGCAACCGATGAGGCACCCGAAACGCTTTTCGAAAGATCTTGTGCTTTCTTTACAAACGCCATGATCTGTTTTCGATCGGGCGTTTCAGTCTGGCCGAAATTCAAAGGCTCAATTGCGAATTCGGTTGCGGCCACTAACTCCGTGGTTTCCCCATCAACCGTTTGGGTAATATCTACCGTGTATTTTCCCGGGATCGCTAGTGGTCCACCTCTTCCGGATCCATCAAGACGCAAGTCCCAATTCGCGGAATGCATCCCTTTCGACGTACTGCCTCGCAAACGACGGACCAGCGTCCCGTCAGCTTCCCGAATATTCAGACTGACTGTCGGAGCCACCTCGCGATCTTCAGCTTTGAATTCATCCCACGATGGGTAGGCGACATCTTTGCCAGCAGACTTCGCTGATCGGTTTTTGGATTGCCGTTTCGATTTTTTGGTCTTGAGAGAATCCTTCAAATGGTAACGAATCGAGACCCCATAATCTGGATTCGGAGCGATGTAAAAGTTTGCTCCTTGGAACGCCCGTCCGCCTCCGGCCAGAGGTGCAGCCATCCCGTAAATTTTACCCGTCCGGATCGGCATCACCGCGTTTTTCGTTAAAAGCTCCTCATTGATATGTCGTAATGGCGAGTAGTCATCGAGGATGAAAAACCCACGCCCGAAAGAGGCTAAAACGAGATCATTTTCGTCATGTTGAATTTCAATATCTCGGATGGCAATCGTTGGAAGGCCGCCAAGTTTCAACCATTTGTCGCCACCATCCAAACTGGTGTAACATCCAAATTCAGTTCCGCAAAATAACAAATTGGCATTCTCGTGATCTTGCTTTAATGCGTAGACGCTCCCTTTTTCAGGCAAGTTGCCGGTGATGCTAACCCAAGATTTTCCACGATCGGTCGATTTAACGACGTACGGTTTAAAGTCACCTCTTTTGTGATTATTCACCGCAACATAAACGGTGTCGGGATCGTGAACATCCGCTTCGATATCGTTGATGTAGCCGAATTCGGGAACCACCAAAGAACCAAATTTACCAATGGCTCGCCAACTTTTTCCGTTGTCTTCGGTAACTTGAACCATTCCATCGTCCGTACCAACGTAGATCAACCCCGGCACTTTTGGCGATTCGCTGACACTCACGATGGTTCCGTACTGCGATGTCGACATATTTTTTGCGACTGCGTCAGGCCCCCATACTCGACCCATCACTTTGAGCTTATTTCGATCCAGGTTTCTGGAAAGGTCGGGGCTAATCGCGGTCCAGTTATCTCCCCGATCGTCACTGGCAAATAGAATCTGCGAACCGTAATAAATTCGTTTTGAGTTATGGGGTGAAATCGCCAACGCCGAATCCCAATTCCAACGAAGGGCTGGACCCTCTGATTCCGGTTGTGGTTTAATGTCGACTCTTTCACCAGTTTTTCGGTTATATCGAACCAGACCTCCGTACTGCCACTGCGAGTAAATTGTGTCGGGATCCTCAGGGTCAACGGCTGGATCAAATCCGTCACCGAACACCGTGATGAACCAGTCACTATTTCGAATTCCGTGAGTGTTATTGGTACGCGAAGGACCTCCCTGAGTCGCATTGTCCTGCGTTCCGCCATAAACGTAGTAGAACGGTTTTTCGTTTGAGACTGCGACCTTGTAAAACTGCGTCAACGGTAAGTTCGCTTTGAAATCGTAGGTTTTTCCTCGATCCCACGTTTCGTAAACCCCGCCGTCACATCCGAGAATCAGGTGGTCGGGATCTTGGGGATCGACGACCAACGCGTGGTTGTCGACGTGTTTGTCAGCTTCGCCCAACCGCTCAAAATTCTTCCCGCCGTCTTCAGTAATCATGTTGGATGTGTCCAGCGAATAGACACGATCCATCTTGTGAGGGCAAGCAACCAGTTCTTGGTAATACTGGGGACTGCTAGAAACGTATCCGCTCATCCGAGTCCATGACTCACCCCGATTGGAGCTGCGATAGAATCCGCTTTGACCTGACTGGGCTTCAACAATGGCGTAGACCACTTCAGGATTGATCGGTGAAATCGCCATTCCGATCCGGCCCTTGTCCCCACTCGGCAAACCACGATTGATTTTTTTCCAAGTTTTTCCGCCATCGGTTGATTTATGGATTCCTGATTCCGGGCCTCCATCGATCAATACCCACGTATGACGTCGACGTTGGTAAGCCGAAGCGTACAGGATGTTAGGATCCGAAGGATCCATATGAACTTCGTTGATTCCGGTGTTCTCACTGATCTCTAAAATCTTTTCCCAGCTTTCGCCACCGTCAGTGGTTTGATACAGCCCG
Source organism: Planctomycetota bacterium (assembly GCA_039200505.1). Lineage (GTDB taxonomy): Bacteria > Planctomycetota > Planctomycetia > Pirellulales > Pirellulaceae > Mariniblastus. The sequence continues at coordinate 20,204 of JBCCSJ010000019.1, forward strand.
CGATCGCCACCTTCTTTCCACAGAGGACCCTGGGCGGCAACATAAACTACGTTCGAATCTTCGGGGTGTACCACGATTTTTCCAATGTGTTCACTATTCTCGAGTCCCACTTTTTTGAAACTCATTCCGCCATCGGTTGATTTGTACAATCCATCGCCGTAACCGACGCTCCGCTGGGAATTGTTTTCACCCGTTCCAACCCAAATCGTGAATCGATCGTTAGGATCCAGTGCCAAGCATCCGATTGAGTAGCTTCCGTAACCATCGAAAATTGGCTTCCAAGTCACCCCGGCGTTGGTCGTCTTCCAAACACCCCCGCTACAGGCAGCGATATACCAAGTCGATCTTTTTACAGGATCAACGACAATGTCACCAACTCGACCTGACATGAGTGCCGGACCAATCCCTCGGAATCGTAGTGGGGAAAGCAACCCTGAATTGATCCCCGGTGTTTCGTCTTTGGGCTGATCTGAGTCCTGCCCAAATAGCGATGGGCTAGGAAAACAAAACAAAGCAGTGAATGTAGCAATCCACAGGCGGAAGCTCATCTGGAATCTCCGAAGCTAAAATTTGTCAATTTTTGAAGGTACTCCTCAGGGTTTATTTTAGTTGCTGTTGCATCCCTTTGAAACGGAATGAAAACCAAATTTGAGTCTCGGTTGATACCTGACGGGCAGCCCGGTCTGCGAAGGATGATTTGTAAATTGGTCGACCGATTCTTTCGGATTCTTCGGGTTGTAGTTTCAAATGTTTGTGTGAGGTCGAAAAGCCGCGGAAATAAAAATGGTGATGCTTTCCTCGCGTGCCAGGTTAGTCCACAATAAAAGACCTCCAGATGGCGACTATATTCACACTACACTGCAAATCACGTGACTGACAAAACTGAGAAAACGGTTGACGGCGACGACGAAAATGTTGTGGTTGTTTCCAGCGAATATTTTTTTGATTGCCCGGTTTGTGACAAAGCATTGCCGACAAAAAAAGAACACGTTGGCAAAATCAAGATCTGTACCAAATGCTTCAACATTGTGGCCATCCCGGAAGAAAACGGGTATTCGATTCCCTATGGCGTCGTCTGTTTGGATGCGGCCTCGTTTTGGCGAAATCACAAAAAAAAGTTATTCATCTCGATGCCGTTTTTAATTTTGGCGGCTGTTTTTATCGTGCTCGGAATCGGATACCTGTTCGCATCAGGTTCCGAAGCAGTCAAAGCCCATAATCGAAAAATCGCTCGCGAGATCGAAGCTATCGAAGAAGATATCAACAGTGGCCGGGATTTCAGTCGCCGAACACTCAAGGAATTCGCATCGGAACTTTCGGCATTTGAAATGGCAGAACTGGATACGTCCAACGAACAACGAATTGCAACAGCGAAATCAAAAGTGCTCGACCTTTGGACAGCGAAGGAAGCCAACTAATGCCCAAAGAAAGAAAGATTATCATTCGCTGTCCCAAGTGTGGCAAACGTCTAAGCTCGCCATCTAAAGTGATGGGTAAGCAAGGTCGATGCACTAAATGTGCAGCCTATTTCATCGCACCCACGTTCAAAATGAATCTGGTTCGGCGAGCCATTCAAGGCGGTTTAACACTCTTGGGTATTTTTCTGGTTGTCATTCTTCCCTATCGGTATTCCCGAGCTGCCAAACTTGCCGAACAAAAAGCTCAGGAGATGACACGAGAGTTAGATTCGATCGAATCGACAATCCGTTTCTACGAAGCTCTTGATGAAGATGCTGTCGCAAATCTGAAGATTCGATTGGAATCGATGGCGCCAGACGAAAGCAATGAAACTCTCGTCACAAGGGTCGCCCAGGTCAGAGGCAAATTCGAATCAGCTGCCGAGGCGCTCTACCTAAAACTCAATCCGCCGCCAAGCGAAGATCAAATTCGAATCGTTTCGCGGGCTCCCGTCGTCACTGGTGAGGCCAAAGAATTTTTAGAAATAGGCGTTGTCGATTCAGCTAACGCCTACACTTCTGGCGAAGAGTACGGCAACTGGGCCAAGGGCTACGATACAATCGCAGAAAATAAATATCTTAACTGTCTTAGACGGAAGTTTAGACCCAAAGGTGAGTTCGAAAAAACCGAAGACTACGAAGCGGAAAAGGCAGTTTGGGAAGAAGAGAGATCGAACCGATTTGTGATCGGGCGACGAGAACTTACCGAAAAAAATCCTGCTCAAACCATCATTGTGGACGATCTTAAAGTTGTCGATATCGGCCAAGGTTTTAATGCGGATCATAACTGCTGGTCCCACCTGAAGTGCCTGTTCAACGACGACGAGAAGTTTCGAATCAATCGGTTTTGTCGTGCCGTAAGTGACCAATCCGTAACCGACGGCAAACTGGTTCATCGTGGGGAAATAGATTTCGGAGATATCGGACCGGAATGGAAAGTAAAATCCCAAGAGGAATTTTTTAACTTGCCCATCAATTTAGAATCAGGAAAAAGGTTTCGAAAACTGCTCAATAGCGACAGTGTTCGGATGGGACTGGTCATCCGTTTTCCCGGTGAATCCCGCCACAAGATGCCAACGATCGACGAAGGCGATTCCAAAAATTTTGGTCGATCAGGTTCGCGTAAAAGCCGAGTCGCAGATTCCCCTTTCGGGATCGAGCTGCGAAAATTTGTGGTTTACGAACAAGATAGCGGCGACATCATTTTCAAACGCAATCTAAAAAAAGCCAATTGGGATCGAATGGAATTCCGACCAATCGGAAGATAAGTCGCGATGGTACCATTCTGTCTTTTATTACAACCTATTGCGTGTTACTTGATTTTGACTGACTATATTGTCAACAATTTGTAAAAATATCTTGGTGCTTTAGCCTGCTGATTGGTTTCATCTCAAAGTTATCGAAGCTGGCTGTTCGGGAGCCATTTCTAGTCGCTCGAAATTCCGTAATCTCGCGAGCCCCATTTGGCTTGGATGGGCCGTGTGATTTCCCGCTCGGCAAGCGGAACGTACTGGTTTGAAGAGGCGGCTAACGCTGATCGCGCTGAGGAGTACGGTGAGAGGTTGTGCCATCGAGATTTGAAATGGAATCACTGCAAACGCCCCGGACAGGGTCGGCTAAAAACGCACGCTTCAAGGAGAACTCGTTTACTTTTTTTACTATGAAGTAACACCTAATGAGTAACCCGCTGCATCGCACAATCTCGAATCTCATCGGCCAACTCCCGAGTAGGACTGACGATAATCGGTTCAGCAACAAATGGAGAAATTGGATTCAGATCAGGATTGAGGAAAACCCCACCGGCTTCCTCAAAAATGATTTGATTGGCAGCGATATCCCACGGTCCCTGTTTCAGGCTTGCCGGATTGTTGTCATGAATTGCCGCACAAAGTCCACTCGACTGTTCCGCAATTCGCATCGCTACTCCCGCATAAGGGAACGTTGAAGTGGCTATCAACGCGCCTGCGGTCGACCTTAAAGATCGTCTGGCCGCCGAAAAGAATTCCGTCTCGAAGGCGACATCGCCATACTGATTCATTTCGATCCACGCAGTTCGAAGTTGGTATTGGCGCTCTTTCATTTTTAGGGGTAAACCATTTTTGAACGCTCCGCCCCCCTTGGTTGCATAAAACCATTCCTCAGTCATCGGAAAGTAAGTGATTCCAAGAATTGGTACTCCGGAATCACAGATCGAAATCAAGACGGACGAAAACTGAGGCCCGGCTCCCATCAGGTAGGCAGTCGTTCCGTCCAAAGGGTCGACCACCCACATTTTTTGTTGAGTATCCTCTACGTCAGGGCTCAATTCTTCAGACATAATCGGCAGTTCAGAAGCCGATTGAATCATGGCGGTCGCTGCTTGATCAGCCTCGAAATCGACTTGGGAAACAAGGTCACCCACACCTTTGGCATCGATTTGGTGTACCTTTTGATAGTTGGCTGCAATAATCTCGCCAGCGGCCAAAGCCGCCTTGGCAGCCAGCTTCATTTCATCAGAAACGGCTTCAAAAAAATCTGGCAGATTTCGGGACACGACGCTTACCTTGATGATTCAGGATTAATCTGAAAGAGCATAAGCCGATGATTCGATTCAGTTAACCCGTAATCGTTGGCCTGCTCCCAAAACTTGATTGTTCAGTTGAATCGGTCGGCTGGGATGATCGTCGGAGATTAAAGCTAAAAAAACAGGTTTTATCTTACGATCCATGTAGCTACCAAACGTTCTCTTAATTGCAAACCATGCACTCCAACGGGAATGAGACCCGCAATATCACCGATCAATGGATCTCTACGGCGACTCAACAAGATCTTTCGTGCAGCAGTGCCAGCAAGAAAGACAATCTCGAAATATCCAGATCAAAAGAATGAGCTTTCAGAGGCCATGCATATCTTAACCCACTTCAGCAAGTAGCTCGATGTGAGCCAGAATCAGCCTAACGGTCTTAACAGAAAAGTCCGGATTGTCACCGGGCAGTCTTATGTTCTCGTTTTGGTTTGAAGAGGGTGACTGAGGGGATTCGAACCCCCGACCCCTGGAACCACAATCCAGTTGACGACGTCGAATCTAACCGAAAAAAATCGACAATTGAAGCCAATGTCCATTCCTGTCTACGCAGTGGGCTACGCAAGTTTTGCAACAACCTGATACGAAACGGTTGATGAAAACATAACGCACACACCCCCGGCGGCATTCGGGGGGTGGCAAAATTTTGGATTGTCTATTGCCTCACGACCCTACGTTTCGCGTACACATTTTTTCGAAGCAAATGAAATTTAAGCCGTGCTGAAATCAGAAACGGAATGACCGATACTACACCCGTCGGGCGACTTCACCTATTGCACCGCCGAATCCGATTCGGTGATAATCTGAGTTCTGAAATCTTGAAAATCTGAAATCTTGAAAACGGAAAATAAAAGCGTCACATCTTTGGTATTGGTCAGCCGTAAGGCCCCACCGCTTTCAAGAGCGGCAGAGTAGCAAGGGTGTGGCGCTTTTACTTTGCTGGTCATTTTGACCGGCAAGAAAGGCGATTCATTATGAACGCCCCTCGAAACGCCGAGTTATCACGCGGCATTCTGCGAGCTATGGAAGTGTCCCCAGTGCTTTCCAGAGCCGATCTAAACGAATCCGACAGGCATTTGATTAATCAGATTGCGTGTGCGGCTCCCGAGACGCTCGACAGACAGGGACGCCGGATCCCATCGGTAGCATTGGCAATACAAACCGAGTTTGAAATTGATCCTGCCGATACGGTGGTTCGGATTCGTGATCTGATCGACCGCGGGATTTTGTTCCAACACCACACGAACCCAACGATCAGTTTTCGAAGGTTCCCATCCAAACAGTCGAACCCTGGACGATGCGTTTATTGTGGCCGCAATTCGAACCGCATTACCAAAGATCACGTCATTCCCCGTTCACAGGGCGGAAGTGATCAGGCTAGCAACATCGTGCAAGCCTGCCCGTCATGCAACCAAGCCAAAGGGAATCGAACGCCCCAGCAATGGGCTGCCGACATTCTCAAATTCAGGCAACCGGCCAAAGTGACGCCGCTTCGTTGGTTGGACCGAATCCGATTGATGGCTTTGGTGGTTCGTAATTTCGTTCAAAGGGGTGAATCATGCTAACCACCGACGAATTAATCCAACGGTACTATTCCCATCGGCCAGAAACTAAGGCAACGCTTCACCGAGTGCTTACGGTTCTAAGCCTGCTTTCGCGAAGCGAGGGCTATCTTGCCGATGATCTGATTCAATTGGTACGGGACGGTTACGGACATCAGGTAGAAGGAATCGAAGTTTATCGAGACTTGGAAGCTTTAAGAGAATTCGGGTTAGTCGACATGGACGGCTATTCTTGCTGGAAATCGACTCGACAAACAGAATTTTGGCCATTCGCCGGTTCCGATGACCAGCCTGAACCGAGGTGTTGAATACCGTTACGGAGGGGCTTTTACCTTCATACTGAACACCTGTACAATCGGGACGCACGGCTAGCCCGACGGGGTGACGCCGCGATTGCTTGATCCTTGCCGGGTCTGCGGTGCCGTGCTTCTCTTTCTTCCGGCAAGGTCAAAACCCGGCAAGGAAAATATGGCAAGACGGAAAATTGTGGGTGATGGCAATTCACCGTTAACTCGTTATATCCGACTGCTTCATGGCGGGGGCGATTGGCTTGCGGTTCTGCTCAAGCGCGACGCGGAAGCAATCAAACTGCTTTCTGAACCTTCTCTTCTCGTAGCTTTGCAAAGAATAGATGCTCTCCATTGGCACAAGTTTCTCAGTGAGAAGAAAAACTTTCCACCCCGTTCATGTCCTCGAATTTGGACCAGCTTGGATGTCAAGGCATTGGTTAGAGCCCTTAACCTTTCTCGGTCGGAAGAATTCAGCGTTCACGGTATCGAACGCAGGACCGCTAGATTTTTAAAACGTATTCGTAAGGGGTCCGGTCAGTCCGAGAACGATTATTTGTTTCGGCTTGCACTTAACGAAGCACGGAAGGACGGAACGGCAAAATCACTATCTCCAAAGCTGGAATCCGCAAATACCCAGTTTGAACATCTGATTGAATCCGCTCAACGCTTAGATGAGATCGTTGGAGGGAGCGAATCGCTGTGGAAGGCATATCGGGCCGAAGAAAGGTCGTTCTACGCGTTGAAAAATGATCTTGGAAGTATCATCTGCGAGTTGATGACATGGACGAAAGAGAATTCTGTGAAAGACTGGTATTCGGCAAAAAACAACGACAGCGAACCGATTCCCGATTCGATTCAAAGTTCGGCAGCTGAGGAAGAAGAGTTGCGGATCCTTGAAGCGAAAACACCGCAATTGGATACTGAAAGTGCTAACTGGATTTCCGCGAGAAATGAAAATGTCGAAAAATTAGGAATAAAAATTTCATCCTTGAATGTCAATCGTTCCCCGTCGAAAGGTGGCAGGTCAATTCCCAGCAAAATGTTCGGAATAGACGCAAGGGGGCGAATCTGGAGACGCGAGGGAACTCCGGAATCTATGGTCTACTACTACAAGCCAAGCCTGCCAGCCCATTAAAAAAGCACTAACCAAAAGTGCTAACGTTAGTACTTTAGCACTTTGGTGATTTTGAATCTCAATGTTCCACTCTCCCCCTGAACGTCACCTGTCGAACTTCAGGAATCGAAATGGAACAAAAGACCCTCACCATCTCCCAGCTTGCCAACGAACTGGGTGTCAGCCGCACAACAATCTGGCGCATGCGACAATCCGACGAACTGCCGGCCCCGCTTCCCATCGGTCGGGGAGTCCGCTATCGGAAGTCAGACATCGAACTTTGGCTGACGCTGGAATGCCCTGATCGAGAACAGTTTGCAGCATTGAAGGCAACCAAGCAAAGATTTGCAAAGGTGGCCCGATGACTGAAAAACATCAGGAATCCTTATTTCCTACGAATCATCAATCCGCGGACACTTCGCTGGCCGCATTTGAGCAAGTCAAACCAAAGCTCAGCAGTAGAAAACTTGAAATACTCAATCGGCTGTTATTCGCCGGTACGGAAGGGCTGACGAGATATGAACTGGCATTCCGGATGCGCATCCCAGTTCAGAGTATCACCGGGCCAGTCAAATCGCTGGTTGATTCGGGCGACATTTTCGAGACCGGCGACAAACGCCCCACACCTATGGGGGCAACTTCCAAAGTTCTTCAACATCGAAACTATGGGGGTAATCATGGCAAATAACTGGATAAAAATGCGTGTCAACCTTCACACCGACCCTCGCGTTTTCAAAATTGCAGGGCTTTTAAATATGAAACCGGTCGATGTTGTCGGGAGACTTCACGCGGTTTGGAGTTGGGCTGACGCTCACTCAATTGACGGTAACGCAGTGTGCGTTACCGTTTGCGCGATTGATGGTATCGCAGGTGCGACACCGGGCTTTGGTGAGGCACTTAAGGAAGTGGGTTGGTTGTGCGGTTCGGACGAAAATTTGTCCTTTCCGAACTTTCACGAGCATAACGGACAGACCGCAAAAAGACGGGCAAATACGGCTAAACGTGTAGCAAAACATAAGTCAAAAAACGGTAACGCAAAGGTAACGCAGAGTGCGTTACCTAGAGAAGAGAAGAGAAGATATAAAAAAAGTAAACAAAAAAAAGTGTTTTCGAAGCCATCAGTCGAGGATGTTCAGCACTACGCCAACGACTACCAGCAATCAAAATCTGGTTGGCCAAAATGCCCATTCGATGCTCAGGCATTTCATGACCACTACGAAGCCAACGGCTGGAAGGTTGGCCGAAATTCCATGAAGGATTGGAAAGCCGCTGTACGAAATTGGGGCGGCCGAGCATTTGCTAACTCGCAAGATGCAAACATCGAAGATACGGCAAGGAGGCTTTGAAGATGGACGCAATCGATTTTGAAACGGGAGTTATTGGGTCGCTTCTCTTGGACCCGGATCAAGTGGATTTGATTCCTAAAATTTGCGGCCAGGATTTTGTTGATGAACGGCTGGGTGAGTTCTTCGATTTGTTGGTAGATTTGCATGAATTTGGAAAACCAATCAATGACATTCGGCTTGTTATCAATCAGATAAAAAAACGAGGGCTTCAAATTGCGTCCGCAACAGTTGCTGAAACATTTACATCGGTTGCACTCCCGCATCACGCCCCATACTACGCCGAAAAGGTGGCTGAGAGCTCACGTTTGGGCCGATTGGCGAATTTGCAGCAAGAACTACTAGACTTGATAAATCTCCCGTCAGCGGACAGCACAGAGATTATCAATCTAATCCAGAAACGACTTAATTCGATCGAGCAAAAATCCACAATTGACATCGTTAACGCCAACGATGCCGCTGAAGAATTTTTACAACACGGTCAAGATTGTTCCAGTTGTGTTGCAATGTCCGGATTCCCAAGAATCGACGAATCGTTTGGTGGCTTCACAGCCGGCGAACTGATCGTCATTGGTGCCAGGCTCGGAACGGGGAAGACAGCAATTGGATGGCAGATCCTCGAACACGGTGCGACTCGCAACCGGCAAGGTCTTTTCATTTCATTAGAAATGGAGCCAAGGCAACTTATTGAACGTCATCTTGCCAGCAAGACGGGGGTTTCGGCCATCCGAATCAGAACCAGAGACTTTCAAGAATCTCAAACAGATCAGATTCAAAACGAACTGGAACGATTCAAGAGTTTGCCAATCTCGATTTTTGCACCATCCAAAGCCGATGTTCGGCAAATTGCTGCGGCATGCCGACTTAAAAATCGTGGATGCGGATTGGACTTGGTTGTTGTCGATTACATGCAACTGATTCGACCCCAAACCCGAGGAAAGGACAGGCGGTTCGAACTTGAGGAAATCAGCCGAGACCTCAAGGCTCTAGCACGAGAATTAGAAATTCCTGTGATCGTGCTTTGCCAACTCAACAGGGCTGCCGACGGAACCATTCCACGCGTAGCTCACATCGCCGAATGTGACACGATAGGCCGCGACGCTGATCAAGTTTGGCTAATTCACCGAACCAAAGAAGGAACAGATCTTCGAATTGCAAAACATCGGTATGTTGCAGATGACGCGGCAATCAAACTCCGATACGACAACGGGCAATTTTACGAAGAAAGCATTGGTCAACCTTGGCAGCCATAACATTTACCAAATGAACAAAAACTCAATTTCAATTACGCTTCCGATCGAATTGACCAACGGCAACGATGGCCGCGGTAACCGCTGGTTTTCATCGTCGAAAGTCCGAAAAGACATCGAAGCCGAACTGCGATTGTTAGGGCTTCCACGGCAACCCTTTGAAGTTCCTGTCAGGATCCATATCACGCGAGTGCTGGGACGTGGACAACGATTCTGGGATGCCGACTCTCTACTTCGCGGAAACAGCAAGGAACTAATTGATGCCTTGGTTTCAATCGGCTGGTTCGTTGATGACGGTCCCAAGTACGTCACGCGGGTATCGGCCAGTCAGGATGCCAGCCAACGAGACAACGGGCCAGCTGTGACTGTCACAGTCGAACCTGAAAAAACGCCGATGCGATGACTTATCCCGAAGCATCTTTCTGGTCGATAGCTTACTTAAATCGGATGGGTAACTAAGGCCCATCCCTCGATTCGGCAAAGACCATCATTCAAGGACGCAATGAAAATATGGCTATCCCAAAGCTGCGGAAGATAACGCAAAAACGATACATCGACCCAAACACTGGAAAACGGGTTCGCAAAGGCACACCGAACGCCACCATGGAGATTCAAGAGTCAGATTGTTGGTATGTTGATTTGCGACCAAGTGAAACTTCAGCCCAACGAATCGCCCGCCGAGCAGCTGGCATACAGACACCAAAACGAAAGCGGATCAAGCTTTGCTCAGACAAACGAGCAGCCCAAAAAATGCTTCTCGAAATGATTGAAAGCGAAGAAAAGCAGGCCGCTGGATTCCGGGATTATCACTCTTTGGCTCATCAAGATCTTGGGCAATTAATTGACGACTTCGAAAACCACCTTCGAACCACACCGAAGAAAAAAGGTGGGAAACGAACCGAAGACTACATCATCACCACAATCGCTCGAATCCAAAAAGCAATCGCCGGATGCGGATTCCTTCGATTATCGGACATCGACTGCGAAAAGGTTTCCTGTTGGCTCGACAACGAACGTGAAGAACGAAAAAAACCTAAACCAATCAAGGTGAAGGGCAAAGCTAAAAACTATCGCGAAATTGCCGAGGCATTCAATGTGAATGAGAAAACGATTACGTATTGGCGAAAGAAGGGAGCCCCCGTAATTGCTAAATCGGTAAACGATCTTTCGGCACTCGCGAAATGGTACGCAGAGTTTTCGGCCCGGCGCGAAATTGGCTCAACAACAAGTGACCACTACACGACAGCTTTAAAGAACTTTGGTAACTGGATGGTTAAGCCAGGACGCCGAACAGCTTCCAACCCCTTCAAGGATTTGGACAAGCTAAATGATAAAACAGAACTTCGAAAACAGCGGCGAGCATTATCGCCACTCGAATTTTCTCGACTCATTGAAGCTGCAACGTTAAGTGACTGGGTCTTCCGTGGATTATCGGGCGACGACCGGGCGTTGATTTATACACTGGCAGCCTACACAGGATTGAGAGCCGGCGAAATCGCTTCACTCAAAACGAACTCTTTCGGTTTTGAAAACAGTCCAACAGTGACTGTTAAATCTCAAGATACCAAGAACAGCAAGCAGGCAATCCTTCCACTCAGGAATGATTTGGCAAGACAACTGAACTTTTATCTGAACAATCAGATCCGTCCTACATTGCCGATCGGAACAGCGCCTTCAGTCGTCTGGCAAGGGACTTGGTACAAAAAGGGCGCCACCATGATCAAGAGAGACTTAAAAGCTGCCGGGATTCCCTATGCTGATGATCAGGGAAAAGAATACGATTTTCACGCTTTGCGGCATCAGTTTATCACTGAGCTTTCCCGGGCTGGTGTTTCACTTAAATCGGCTCAAGAGTTGGCTCGACATTCGAAGCCCGAATTGACTGCCAACGTCTACACTCACCTTACAATCCGGGACACGGCGGGGGATGTCGAACGCATGCCTGCAATTCCAACCAAGTTAGGCGCACAGAACCCAACCGGTCACGTTGCCTAATTCCTGTCTACGCAGCTGGCTACGCAGTTTTTGCAAAAACGGGGTACAATTGGCAACAAGTAAGATTTCGCAGATTCGGCAGAAACTCGCAAAAAACCCGGAAAAAAGCGGGGTTTGAAGAGGGTGACTGAGGGGATTCGAACCCCCGACCCCTGGAACCACAATCCAGTGCTCTAACCAACTGAG